>JAOZUK010000151.1 GCA_029938715.1 Bacteroidales bacterium
TATATTTGGCCAGCAAAGCATTGGTGGGGAATCCTATGTTGATGGTGTTGATCCCAGCCTGCTCGGCCAGCATTAAGGTCTCATAGACCTTCTTCTCGGTGTTATATGCCTTGAATAAAGAAGACGCATAGATCAGATCCCGGGCATGGGCCCATCCTCCCACCAGGTTACCTCCTGCCACAAGCCTGCTAATCTCATGGTTCCCGATCTTTCCTTTGGGAAGTTCACCTTTCAGTTTATCCAGGGTAGAGAAATTCAACTGGATGGTGGCTCCAGACATTACGTCCACCTGGTTGCTCTGGTGGCGAAACGCCCCCCACCCCATGGCTCCCAAAACGGGAAGTGTGGCCAGGTTCTTCAATGCCTCTCGGCGCGAGTTCAATCCACCCGGTTCAGCTTTAGAAGTTTGTGTTTTTTGCGACTTTTGGGAAGATCGGATGAGTAGTAACTGATCGATGCCATAGCCCAGCTGCTTGCTCACCACAAACCAAATCAAAATGAAAGATTCAATAAAATTCCTGTTGATGATATAAAAATGCCCTTCCATTGTACCGAACAGAGAGGTCCCGAAGGGTGGATAAGCAAAATAGTAGAGCACCAATAACAGAATTCCTGCGCCTGAAGCGATCCGGATAAATATACCAATGAAAAGGGCAAGCCCAATAAGGATCAGGCCATACACATTTAAGAAATCAATCACTCCTACCAGGGATTCTCCACCGGCGAGCCAGTGATAGAAACCGGAGAATGGACCTGTAGCATTGGCCAGATAGCTTTGAGAAGACCAGTTCTCAATGAATAGCTTGGTGATGCCTTCATAGAGAAAATGCCATCCAATGGCTACCCGAATAATCGTAATGGTAAGCTTCTTAAGTCCGTTTGAAGAGAGATCCATTCCTTGTGAGTTTAGACAGTTAAAACAAGATATTGATTACAAAATATGGAAAATAAGTCAGAATCTTGAAAAAACCGTCATCTGTAGATAAGCTCTCTTACAGAACAGTAGCTGACAATGAGATGCTCTATCTCATTCAGACTAGCAGGGAAGGGCTTGATTATGAGATATTTCGAAAAATCGCGTTACAGAATCACTTTTCCATGAATGATTGGTCCGGCTTACTACACATTTCTGAAAGGACCCTGCAAAGATACCGCAAGGAAAAGAGGAAGTTTAATCAGGCTCAGTCTGAAAGAATTCTGGAGATTGTATTACTGATGAATCATGGTTTAGAAGTCTTTGGTGGTGCTGACAAATTCAACTCCTGGTTAATTTCAGAGAACCTGGCCCTTGGAAGAATAAAACCTAAGCAGCTACTCGATAGTTCCTTCGGAATCGGAATCATCAAAGACGAGTTAACACGGATTGAACACGGTATACTTGCATGAAAATCTTCCGCCTGTGTAAATCAAGGTATTCACAAGATTTATCCGGTCATGGAGCGGAACTCAGTGGGGGACGCTGGAACAGTAAAGGATCTCCTGTTACTTATGCCAGCGAAACCATTTCCTTGTGTATTGCAGAAATTGTAGTGCATTTCCCCCTGGGAATGATCCCTGAAAATTATGTACTCGTTACTATTGAGATTCCGGATGAACTGGTAAAGGTGCTTGAGATCAATAGCCTTCCCGACCCGTGGAGGAACTACCCTCATTCAAGATTAACTCAGGAGATAGAGGACAAATTCCTTACAAATAATGAGTTTCTAGTATTAAAAGTGCCTTCTGCTGTAGTCCCTCAGGAATCAAACTTACTGATCAATCCAAACCACAAAGACTTTAACAGGATTAAACTCCTGGCAGTTGAGCCTTATACCTTTGATGAAAGATTATTCAGATGACCTATTTGACAAGTTTCACCCTTACGGCAGCAGGTCCTTTGAGTCCTTTTTCCACCTCAAAGCTCACCACATTGCCTTCCATGATATCGTCCTGGAACTCATTTATATGGACAAACACGCTATCCTGGGTTTCTGAATCCCTTATAAATCCGTAACCTTTTGAGTCGTTGAAAAAAGTGAGTTTTCCTCTCCGGATGGGATCTGCTTTCATGGTATCATCCTGCTTGGGAATGCTAATTTCAATATCTTCAACCTTGGTTTTTTTCTTGCTTGCAGGATCCGGGGGGGTATCGGTAAGTCTTCCATTCTCATCCACATAGGCGATCATGTCGTCAAGGGTGTTCTTTTTGTCTCCGTCTTTCCTGGCCAGTCTTTTCTTTTCTTTGTCCAGTCGTTTTTTCTCTTTCTTCTTTCTTACCTCTTTTTTGTTGAATGATTCCTGCGATCTTCCCATTTACAAGTTTGATTTTTTAGTGATGACTCAAAGATAACCCTAATTTTTCTGGAGTGGGCTATTTTCGCTACTGTTTGCTAAAAAAATTCCGGCGAAAGTTAATTATTCCGGTTTCTTAATAGTGAGCTGGCCTGAAATGCCAGAATAATTCTGAATACCCCGAGGCTCAGGAAAGAGAAAGCCAGCCAGAACACCATGGTTAAACCCACTGCCTGAGGATGCCATATCAATGCAATAGCCAAAAGCAGGAGAACAATTCCAAACAGAAGGTTCAGGATCCAGTTTTTTCTTCCCAGTTGTTTCATAGTAATTGCTTTTCTAATAATCAATACACTGAATACTATAAGCCAGAAGCTGACAAAAATGGTAATCAATACCAGGATGGCCATGGGGTTGACCATCAGGAAAATCCCAATGATGATATCGATGATACCCCCTGAGAAATTCCAGCCCCATTCTCCCTGTGCTCTCCTGATCCTATATGAGAAGAAAGACTCTGCCACTCCTCCCAGAACAACAATCAGTCCGATTACAAAGGCCATGGCCTCAAAACTCTCACTGGGCATCCTCAACATCCAGACTCCAAGCACAATAAGCAATACACCCTTTAGCAACGTGGCCCATAAGATTTGTCTGCTTCCTTTAGCATTTTCTACTGTTGTCATATCATTGGTTTTTAGACTATCTCGTAAATTTAATAAATATTCCAGATCCCATCCAACTTTTTTGCTGCAGCAATTTTTCATTTAAGATTAAACGTTCCGGTATTTTTGAAGTCCAAACATAGCTGGATTTCAATGTTGAACTTCAAAAAGCAATACCTTTATACAAACTAAACCCCACTCCCATGAAACAGATCATCGCAATTACTGCCCTCCTCCTGGCGTCATTCTCCCTCATGGCTCAAAACAGAGTAGTCTATGGAAAATTGACTGTATATAATACCTTTCCAATTAAAAATGTGGAGGTTACTTCGAAAAAGGCCAAGGCAGCCACCACCTCAGATTCACTGGGCTACTTCGCCATTGTTTGCCAGGTAAAAGATGTGATACAGATCAAACCAAAGGCTTTCCAGTCAGTGAATAAGAGTGTAAAGGGAGAAACCGATACATTGAGGATTAACCTTATATTTATCAATTCAAAAAAGAACAGGGAGATAGCTGTAGGATATGGTTACCTGAGCGAAGAAGACCTAAACTATGCGGTCTCCCACCTGGAAGCAGAGAATAACAACTTCTGTAGCTATACCAATATATTTGATTTGATCAGGGGTCAGTTCTCCGGTGTCACCGTGACCGACAATGCAGTTTTCATCAGGGGTGGAAACACCTCATTTACGCCTGGTGCTTCTGCAGCCCTATTTGTAGTCAATGGACAACCTACAACCGGTGTGGACTGGATCTCCCCCTGCGAAATAGCCACGATTGACATTCTTAAGGGCAGTGATGCAGCCATTTATGGTACCCGTGGTGGAAATGGGGTGATCCTGATTACAACCCGGAAAGAGTAAATCCTTAAACAGAATGAACCTGAAAAGAAATTTCCTGCTGATCGGACTGATCGTAATTCTTCCTGTGGTCACCCTGAATGCCCAGGATAAAATGGCCCTGGAATTAACCGATTTAATGAAATTCCGGCAGATACAATCGCCCTCCATCTCAGAGGATGGAAAGTGGGTAACACATGCGTCTGTACCAGACCGGGGTGATCCGGAAGTTGTGGTTTACTCCACATCCGGGAAAGAAAAATATCTGATCCCACAGGGAAAGAATCCAGTGATCTCCACCAATGGAAAATGGGTGGCAGCGGTTCATGCAGTATCTGCTGAAAAGCTTATAAAAACAGTATCGGGGAAAGCGGGTGAGCTTAAAGCGGGAATGGTTCTGTTGAATACAGCAACTGGCGAACAGACCAACTATGATCATATAAAATCCTTCACATTCAGCAATGATGGCAGGTGGTTGATCTCTCTCCGTTCGAACGAAGCAGGAAATTCGAAGGAAGCAGGAAGTTCGAAAAAAGAGAAGGGTGAGAAGGAGAATGGAAATGGGGCGAAGCCGGGAACCACCCTACAACTGTTGTCGCTTGAGAAGGGCTTCACCGATACACTGGCATATGTAACCAGCTATGCCCTTGATAGCATATCCCAACATCTGGTCTATGTGGTGGCCGATACCAACAACACGGGCAACGGCGTTTTCGCTGTGGATTTATCAGATTCGGATTTCAGCCCACTAGCACTCTTTTCCGACAGCAGTGTCTGGGCCGACTATCTAACCTGGAACAACCAGAGCGGACAACTGGCATTTCTTGCAGGCACCTGCAATGAAAATGGGAAGAAAGCAGGTGCAGAACTCTTCCTGTGGAGTCCAGGTGAAGCGAATGCAAATGTAGTGCTGAATGACAATGACCTGGAGGAAGAATGGACCGTTTATCATACCAATAACCTTCGATGGACCAAAGATGGGCAGAGGCTGTTCCTGGGAATAAAACCCTCTTCTGAGATCATCCTTCCAGAGGAGGAGAAACCCGATTCCCTGGTGGATATTTTCAGTAGGGAGGATATTCTTTCAAAACGCACTGTGGATGTATGGCACTGGAATGACCCCTATATCAACTCAAACCAGAAGAAGCGATGGAAGAGTGAAAAAGAGAGAACCTATACGGGGATATATTACCCTGAAGATGGTAGGTTTGTCCGCCTTGCTTCACCTGAGATGCCCGATTTGAGAATCTCTGAAGCGAAAAACTACCTGGTAGGATCTTCAAATATTCCCTATGCACAGAGGGCCACATGGGACAGCAGGTATAGCGATTATTACCTGGTGGACATCAGAACAGGTGATAAAAAGATGGCCATTGAAGAACAGCAGCACACGGTCACGCTTTCACCCGATGGCAAATTCCTGATCTACTTCAAAGACCGGCACTGGTTCATGGTAGAGACGGCCACCATGAAATCGAGAAATCTTACCAAAGATTTAGAGGTCTCCTTTGCTGATGAAGACTGGGACTATCCGGCCGATGTTCCCGGATACAGGGGGGGCCAATGGCTCGATGGATCCGAAGCTGTGCTGATTTATGATAAGTATGATATCTGGCAGTTCCCTACTTCCGGTGGTGAGCCCATCTGCCTCACGGAAGGTACAGGCAGAGCTGAAAAATACCAGTTTCGCATCCGGATCCTTGATCCTGAGAAGAGGTATGTTGATTCGGGCGAGAAGCTCTTTCTTTCTGCTTATCATGACCTTGAAAAACATACTGCACTTTACTCCATGGAGGCTGGCACTCCCGGAATAACTCCAATCAAGGAAGAGGCGAAGAAGTATACCCTGATCGCCAAAGCCACAAAGGCTGATCAGATCCTCTTTACCCGGCAATCCTACACAGAATTTCCCGATCTGTGGGTGACAGATGCAAAGTTTAAAAAGTCGTTGAAGCTTACCGATGTAAATCCCCAGGCATCAGAATTCGCATGGGGGGATGCAGAACTGGTTAAGTGGAACTCCATCGATGGGACTCCCATTCAGGGAATCCTGATTAAGCCAGGCAATTATGAACCGGGCAAGAAATACCCTGTACTGGTCTACTATTACCGTTTCTTTACCAACCGCATGTATGAATTTAATACAGTGGCTATTAACCACAGACCTTGCTTCCCCTACTATGCCAGCAATGGCTATGCCATTTTCCTTCCCGATATCAGGTTCGATGTGGGTAATCCTGGCTATTCAGCCACAAAATGCCTGGTACCTGGTGTTCAGAAGATCATCGATATGGGTGTGGCCGATCCCGATGCCATCTGTTTGCATGGACACTCCTGGAGCGGATACCAGACTGCTTTTGCCATCACTCAGACCAACATATTTACCTGTGCCATTGCTGGAGCACCGGTCTCCAATATGACTTCTGCCTACAGCGGGATCAGGTGGGGAACCGGGCTTGCCAGACAGTTTCAGTATGAGAAATCCCAGAGTCGGATTGGAGGCAGCCTCTGGGAGGCAAGGGATAAATACATTGAGAACTCTCCTGTTTTCTTTGCAGATCGCATTGAAACACCTCTTCTGATCATGTTTGGGGATGTGGATGATGCAGTACCATGGTATCAGGGTATTGAGCTCTACCTGGCCATGCGAAGACTTGGTAAAGATTGTGTATTTTTACAATACCGGGATGAACCCCACCATCCGAAGAAGTACGCCAATAAGCTGGATTATACCATCAGGTTCAAAGAGTACCTGGACCATTATCTGAAGGGTGAACCGGCAGCAGAGTGGATCAAAACAGGGGTTCCTTATAAAGGGGAAAAACCTTAAAGTTTCAAAGATGACTGTAACCATTGTACATGTGGAAGTCAAACCAGAACATGTGGAAGACTTTATCAAAGTAACCACCGAGAACCATCTGTTGTCTGTAAAGGAACCTGGGAATCTTCGGTTTGATGTATTGCAATTAAAAGATAATCCAGCTCAATTTGCGCTCTACGAAGCCTATGAGAGTGAAGCTGCAGCTGCAGCTCACAAAGAGACAGCGCACTATTTTAATTGGAGGGGTAAGGTGGCAGAGTGGATGGCAATACCCCGTGAAGGAATCAAGTACCATGGACTTTTACCCTGATCAGGCATCGGATTAAATATATTGGCCTAACTCCAACCAGCGCTGCATCTTTTCATCGATCAGTTCGATCAGCTGGGCCACACGTATGGACTTTTGATTTAGAGATTCATAATCCAGGTTAGGGGTGTTCAGCTCTGCTTCAAGGTCCGATTTCTCATCTTCAAGAGCTTCTATCTCAGGTTCTAACTTGTCGTACTCCTGCTTCTCCTTAAAGGTGAGTTTTGTCTTCTCGGCCTTTGCACCTGAAAGGGCCTGTTGAGGTTTAGGCGACTTCTTTTCGGGTTTCTTTACCAGCTCTTTTTGCCGGCGATATGCCGAATAGCTGCCATAGTGATCCTTGATTTTGCCCTCTCCCTCAAAAACAAAGATATGCTCGGTGAGCTTGTCAAGAAAGTAGCGGTCGTGCGAAACAATGATCAAGCATCCCTTAAATGAGAGTAGAAAGTCCTCCAGCTTATTGAGTGCAAAGAGATCCAGATCATTGGTGGGCTCGTCGAGGATCAGAAAATTGGGATTCTTAATAAGTACAGTGAGCAAATGCAGTCTCCTTAGCTCACCCCCACTCAGTTTGGAGATCATTTTGTACTGAGACTCGGGCGAGAACATAAAATGTTCAAGGAATTGTGAGGCTGATATGGTCCTTCCATCCTCCAATGCAACTACTTCCGCTATCTCCTTTACAGCATCGATCACCCTCTGTTCCTCTTTCCATTGGGGTCCCATCTGCTGATAGTACCCCATAGAAACGGTAGCCCCTTTATCAATCTCTCCAGTATCGGATTTCTCGAGGCCCGTAATTATATTCAGGAAGGTGGTCTTCCCGGTACCGTTCCTGCCAATCATTCCCAACCTGTCACCTTTGGCAAATTTGTAGCTAAAATCGTTCAGGATACTCACCGATCCATATTTTTTACCCACACCCTCCAGTTCCAGAATTTTCCCTCCCAATCGGGGAGATTTCACCTGAAGTCTTAACTCGGCCTCGACCTTCACCTGATTGGCCTTCTCCTTGATTCCCTGGAAAGCATCAATGCGTGATTTTGACTTCCCTGTACGGGCCTTTGGCATGCGTCTGAGCCACTCTAATTCCTGTTTCATCAATTGTCCGGCCCTGTGTGCCTCCACCTGCCTGTTCTCTTCCCGTTCAGCCCTCTTCTCCAGGAAATACTCGTAGTTTCCCTGGTACTGGAAAAGCTTTCCCATGCTAAGCTCTATGATCCTGTTACAGATCCGGTCCAGAAAATACCTGTCGTGTGTAACCATCAATAAGGTCAGGTTGGTCTGGGAAAGGTACTGTTCCAGCCACTCTATCATATCGATATCCAGGTGGTTGGTAGGTTCATCTAATATAAGAACCTCCGGTTCATCCAGAAGCACCAGAGCCAGAGCAAGCCTTTTCTTCTCCCCACCCGACAGCGAGGATATCCGTTGTGAAGTATCGGTGATCCTGAACAGATCCAGCAGCTGCTTTAGCCTCCTTTCATAATCCCATGCATGCAGGTGGTCCATTTCCGAATTGGCCTCTTCCAGCAATTTCTCCGTTTCAGCGCTGTGCTGTTCGGTGTTCCTCCTAAGCACCTCTTCGTAATGCTGAATTACTGTAAGAATAGGCGTATTGGCCGTAAGGATCAACTCATCAATGGTAAGTGAGGCATCCAGATCGGGCGCCTGTTCGAGGAATGCTACCCTGATTCCATTACGAAAGGTGTACTCTCCAGTATCGGTCGACTCCTGTCCGGCAAGGATGCGAAGCAGGGTGGTTTTACCTGTTCCATTCCTTGCAATAATAGCAGTTTTATCCCCACGGGCCAGGCCGAATGTGATCCCTTCAAAAAGAGTCTGATCCCCAAAGGATTTTGAAATATTCTCTGCTGAGAGGTAATTCATTTTACCATTTTAAAATGCAAATGTACCTAAATCAGTGAAAGCTGATTTTGATTTCTTACTGGAGAGTACCATTTGCAGGATAATAATGGTAATTTCGCAGGAAATAATTGAACTATCAGAAAAATTTCTTCAAGTATGAAAAGAATTGTAGTCTTAGGTATTGTGGCAATCGGAATGTTGTTTGCAGGATGCTCGGGCATCAAGGTGACAGCTGACCAGGGAAAAACAACCGATTATAGTAAATATAAAACCTATAGTTTTTTGGGCTGGCAGAGCGACAGCGAAAAGCTCCTTAGCCCTGATGAAAAAGAGTGGATGTATGCTGCATTTAAAAAAGAATTTACCAAAAGAGATATGTCCTTTGTAAAAGGTGGTGGCGATATGGCAGTTTCACTCTACCTGGTGTTAAGTGACGAAATGAGTGTTTCGGGATACAGCAGTTACTACGGCAGCAGCGCATATGGGAGTTACAGCACTTATGGATATGGATATGGATACGCCGGTACCTCAACCGGTTCCTTTGCCAAGAAAAAAACTGAAAAAGGCACAGTTATAATGAATGTTTTTGATGAGAAAAGCGGGGAACAGATATGGCAGGGGATTATCACATCAGCAATCAAAAAGGACCCAGCCAAAAGAGAGGATTCCATTCCCAAAAAAGTCAATGCCCTTATGAATAAGTTTCCTGTAAAAGCCGCAAAGAAGTAGCTTTCCAAACAGATTAAGTATGAGGAAATTAGCATTATATAGCACCATAGTGATCAGTTTGGTTCTGTCAGGTTGTTCAGGAATAAAGGTAGTGTCCGACCAGGATGAAAACACCGATTTCAGCAAATACAAAACATACAGTTTTCTGGGATGGCAAAAGCACAGCGACCTGATTATGAATAAATTTGAAAAGGAAAGGATGCATAATGCATTTATTGACGAGTTTAATAAAAGGGGGATGAAGTTTGTGGAAAAGGATGCTGATATGGCGGTCTCACTTTACCTGGTGCTGAGTAAAGAGACCAGTGTTACTGCATATACCGATCATTATGGCGGTATGGGTTATGGCAGATACAGCCCATATGGCTACGGATGGGGCGGAGGTTATGCAACAACGTCCTATTCTGAAAGCGATTATCTGAAAGGCATACTGGTAATGGATGTTTTCGATGAAGAATCCGGAGACCAGGTCTGGCAGGGA
>JAOZUK010000420.1 GCA_029938715.1 Bacteroidales bacterium
TTTCAGGTAACTTCAGATCCTCCGCGATTTGCCACCTGTTGTAATAAAGACAATCATACTGCCGGGCTGGTTCAGTCCTCGGGCCAATTTTCAGTCTCTGTGCTTCAGCTTGATGCAAGTCCAACAACCATTGGAACTTTTGGTTACAAAAGCGGGAAGGATTCCAACAAATTGGAGCAAATGAATGTGAGGTATGGAGAAACAGGCGTCCCCATTGTTCTAAACGATGCCATTGCCTTCCTTGAGTGCCGGGTAACCGAGACTTATGATGTGGGCACTCATTGGATGTTTATCGGAGAACTAGTTCAGGCTGAGGTGATTGACGAATCACAAGATCCCCTCACCTACCTTCATTACCGGAAGGTCAGAAAAGGGGTGGCACCAAAAAATGCACCTACCTATATTGATAAATCTAAATTGGAGAAGAAGCCTGCGGAGCAGGAGTATGGCAGGTATGAGTGCCCGGCCTGTGGGTATATCTATGACGAGGAGAAAGAGGAAACCCGGTTTGAGGATCTACCCGACGATTGGGTCTGTCCGCTCTGCGGCTCAGAAAAAGAAGAATTTGTAAAACTTTAAATAATCAATTAATTATGGAAAATTCACTGAAAGGAACCAGGACTGAACAAAATTTATTAAAAGCGTTTGCCGGCGAATCCCAGGCAAAAAATCGGTACGAGTTTTTTGCCAAGCAGGCAAAAAAAGAGGGATTTGAGCAGATCGCTGCCATTTTCATGCAAACAGGCAAAGAGGAACAGGCTCATGCCAAAAGATTCTTCAAGTTTCTTGAAGGTGGAATGGTGGAGATTACTGCCACCTATCCCGCCGGCATTGTTGGAACCACCAAGGATAACCTGAAAGCAGCAGCTGAAGGCGAAAATGAAGAGTGGACCGAGCTCTATCCTGCATTTGCGGAAATTGCCAAAGAAGAGGGATTTCCCCAGGTGGCAGCTGCTTTTAAAATGATTGCCAAGGTAGAAGCCGAACATGAGAGCCGTTATCTAAGGTTACTCCAGAATGTTTCAGAGGACAAAGTCTTTATAAAGGACGGAAAAGTATGGTGGAAATGTATGGTGTGCGGATATGTTTATGAATCTGAGAAAGCCCTGGAAAAGTGCCCGGCGTGCCTGCATCCGCAATCCTATATGAAAATGAAAGAGGATAATTACTAATAATCCATATGATTGATGTAACCGAGGCTACTAATAAGGCCAAAACATACCTGACTTCATTCTTTCCGGATGTAGAGAAAGTGCAGCTGGAAGAGGTGGAGCTTACCAATGATAAAACCCACTGGCTCATCACTTTGAGCTATGAGGGGGTTGCCAATTCTGTGGCAAGCTCCCTCCTGGTGGGTAAATCGTTGAGGTATAAGATCTTCAAACTGGAAGCAGAGAGCGGAGAAGTTATTTCTATGAAAATCAGGGATATAAAATAGAACTATTGATGAAGTTAGTCAGGAGATTTATCACTCTGGCTTTCAATCAATAAGATCCAATCGTTGTCAAAACCAGGTTCACCAGGAAGGTCAAATACAACAAGAGTGTCATTTACAGTGAATTGCTGCGCAGTCAGGGGTAGTTTGTGGTTTATCTCTTTACTATCTGAAAACCTCCCGGTTCTTGGATTATACCAGTATGCCAGCAGATCCTCCGGAAGCAATTCAGACCTCAGTTCAATGGTACTGCCATCTGCTGAATAGACCAGCACAGTTGAATAATCATCGGTAGCCATGGCTACTATTCTACTTGAGTAAGGAGCTTCCAGGGTTTTAAAACTCCAGCATTGCTGAGAAGTCGTTCCTCTCTTGCCATTTGCAATAACTAAAGTATCTGGCCTGAGATCACCAAAGGAATCAAGGTCCAGACCTCCGGTAAGGATATGGTTCAAATATTTCATATGCAAGCCCCCATCCCAGTAAATATCGGTTTTCCAGGTAGGATCGAAATCCCATATGGCTTCATTTCCGTACACATGCCCAAACCCGCCGGCAAATACCGAGATGTATGCCTGAAATCTTACATGCCAGGGTTTGTAGGCATAGGTGTATTGCTCATACCTGCCTTCGAACAGCCAGGTAGGTTTGACCGGATCCATTGCATAATCAGCTTCAATGAGCCCTTCCTGATCAGAAGGACATGCCTGAATAGAATTAAAGGTAAGCCAATCCTCATTGTGAAACCATTGGGATGAATTGGGATTATTCTTCTGGGGATGAAAACTCATTAAGATTCCTGAAATATCATAGTTGCCATCGTGATTTTTCACTCCCTTGATCCCATCAGCACATCCCTCAGCCATGGCACGGTATACCTCCCTGTAGTCATACTCACCATAAACTGCCGACCGATCACCTCCCATCATCCAGAGAATGTTTTTTCTATCCTTGTACCTGTTCCCAATGAAATTACCATATTCATATGCATTGTCCTTATTAAAGACAATTTGTGATCTGTTCCCTCCATTACCCGAACCCGCAACCCAGTTATTGAAACAGACCACAAGGGCCACATACATTTTGTATTTCTCTGTCAACTCTAACACGTAATCGAGATGGTCCCAATAATCGTATTGAAGTCTATTCCCGGGGTCATTCCCATCGGTAATGATCGGTTTTGAAGGGTCCCATCTTCCTTCGGTCTTTTCAAAAGGAGCATCCCCATAAAAATTCTCAGGATTATTGCCATGAATTGCGGATACTCCAAGCAAATTAAAATTCTGACTGTTCCTCACCTTTACATAATGCGCTGCATCGGCCCTGTTAAGCAAAAGCGCCA
>JAOZUK010000421.1 GCA_029938715.1 Bacteroidales bacterium
TACAGACCCGAAAGCTTTTTAATCTCATTGAGTTTGTTGAGTGCCTCCATGGGGGTCAGGTTGTTGATATCGAGACCTGCAATCTGATCACGAATCTGTTTCAAAACCGGATCATCAAGCTGGAAAAAGCTCATCTGCAGCCCTTCCCGCTGACTGGCCAGCTCTCCAACCGGCTTGCTCAGGTTTTTCTCCCCCCCGGTTTTCTCCAGCTCTTCCAGGATCTCATTGGCCCTCTTCACAACACTTTTTGGCATCCCTGCCATTCTGGCCACATGAATCCCGAAACTATGTTCGCTACCACCCGGAACCAGTTTTCGGAGGAAAATAACCCGATCGTTCAGCTCCTTAATACTCACATTGTAGTTCCTGACCCTTGGAAAGGAGGCCTCCATCTCGTTTAATTCATGATAGTGGGTTGCAAACAGGGTTTTTGCCCTGCCTCCAGGTTGTTCATGAATATATTCAACCATGGCCCAGGCAATGGAAATACCATCGTAGGTGCTGGTACCCCTCCCGATCTCGTCCAGGATCACCAGGCTTCGTCCCGAAAGATTATTCAGAATACTTGCTGCTTCCAGCATCTCCACCATAAAGGTGGACTCTCCAAGTGAAATGTTATCGGAAGCTCCTACCCTGGTGAAGATCTTATCTACCCATCCGATTCGGGCTGCCTGTGCGGGAACAAAGCTCCCTACCTGAGCCATCAGAGTAATCAAAGCCGTCTGCCTCAAAAAAGCAGACTTTCCAGACATATTTGGTCCTGTAAGCATGATAATCTGCTGATCTTCATCGTTCAGGTTAACGTTGTTACTCACATAGGCTTCATCCACCGGGAGCTCTCTTTCGATTACAGGATGCCGTCCTTCGGTAATTTCAATGTTGGAACTCTCGTTCACCTCTGGTCTGCAGTAGTCATATTCAGCTGCGTTTCGTGAAAAGGAGAGCAGACAATCCAGGCGTGCCACCAGGGAAGCATTTAATTGAATAGGTTCCACCCAGGCAGAGATGCTGGCCACCATTTCATGAAATAGTCTCATTTCAATGGCAAGGCTCTTCTCCTCTGCTCCCAGTATCTTCTCCTCATAAGTTTTTAGCTCTTCGGTGATATATCTTTCGGCGCTTACCAGGGTCTGTTTTCGGATCCACTCCTCCGGGACCTTATCTTTATGGGTGTTTCTGACTTCAATATAGTAACCAAATACATTATTAAATCCAATTTTAAGGCTTGTGATCCCGGTACGCTCCAACTCTCTTTGCTGAAGCTTAACCAGGTAATTCTTACCTGAATACATGATCTCCCTGAGCTCATCCAACTCTTCAGACACACCTGCGGCTATAACTCCACCCTTATTAAGTAGGGCAGGTGGTTCGGCCTCTATCTCTTTCTCAATTCTATCTTTCACCTCACCACAGGGATCTAACTGCATGGCCAGTCTCTGCAAAGAGGGCTCCCCGGTTTGATCACACTCCTCCTTTAAGGGCGAGAGGGCCAAGAGGGCATTCTTTAACTGCACCAGCTCCCTGGGTGTTATTCTGCCCACTGCCACTTTTGAAATAATACGCTCAAGATCCCCGATACTTTTAATCTGCTGGATCAGGAAATCTCTGAACTCTTCATGAGAAAGAATGTGGTCCACCACATGATGTCGCTCTCTGATCAACAACACATCCTTTAAGGGAAGCGAAAGCCATCGCCTCAATAACCTGGATCCCATGGGGGTTACAGTCCTGTCCATTACGTCCAGCAGGGTTCGCCCCCCCTCATAGAGGGATTGGAAGATCTCCAGGTTCCTGATGGTAAATCGGTCTAGCCACATGTAATGATCCTGCTCAATGCGGGAAAGTCTTGTAATATGTGCCGTTTGGGAGTGTTGCGTAATATCCAGGTATTGCAATATGGCCCCGCTGGCAATGACTCCGAACCTCATCTCCTGTACCCCAAATCCCTTCAGGTTCTGGGTACTAAATTGCCTGTGTAGCTTGTCCCTTGCATTGTCTTCCGTATAGACCCATTCATCCAGCAAAAAAGTGTAATAGCCCTCCCCGAATTTTTTCACAAAGTCCTCTCGCCTGCTCTTCTGGACCAATACTTCCCGGGGTTTAAAACTACTTAGCAACTTATCGATAAGTGCAAGGTCGCCCTGGGCTGTAAGGAACTCACCGGTGGATATATCCAGGAAGGCAATACCGTTGATCTGCCGATCGAGATATATGCTGGCCAGGAAATTGTTCTCTTTGTTCTCCAGCACATTGTCATTGTAGGTCACACCAGGTGTTACCAGCTCGGTGATGCCCCTTTTTACGATTTTTTTAGTGAGTTTGGGGTCCTCAAGTTGCTCACAAATGGCCACCCGTTGACCTGCGCGTACCAGCTTGGGCAGATAGGTATTGAGGGAATGGTGTGGGAAACCGGCCAACTCAACAGATGAAGCTGCCCCATTGGCTCTTTTGGTAAGTGTAATGCCCAGTATTTCAGAGGCTTTGATGGCATCCTCTCCAAAAGTCTCATAAAAATCACCCACCCTGAACAGCAATACTGCATCTGGATGTTTGGCTTTGACGGAGTAATATTGCTTCATCAAAGGGGTCTCAACGATATGTTTCGGAATGGCCAAAATATATGTACCGGATCTCAAAAATAAAGGTTATGGGAGGATTATCGAAGCTTTGTTGAAAATTAAACACTTTTATTTCTCCCGTTTTTTCACGTAATTGAGTGGATGCGTTCTGGAAGATATATGCTTACCTATCTGATCTTTGCCGGTTTCTTCCTGG
>JAOZUK010000422.1 GCA_029938715.1 Bacteroidales bacterium
GAAACCTGGCATTTGCTGCCTTCCATCACCAGCATAAGGTGGAAAAAGCGATTGATTACCAGCACAAAGCATTGGATGGTGATAATACCCAACCCATATGGTATGCTGAACTAGCCAGGTATTATGATGGATCGAACCGGGATTACAGGGAATGCCTGGCACTACTGGAAGAGAATATCGATGTGGTTAAGATTGATGCTGGTGCGCCCAAAGAGGTAGTTAAACTCTTGAACCTGAATGGTGAATATGATAAGGCCATTGATATGCTGGAGACCCACCATTTCAGGACCTGGGAAGGCGGACGGATCATACATTCCTATTATGTAGATTCCCACGTATTGAGGGCCATGGACAGGATCAAGGCAGAAAAATATGACGATGCACTTGAGGATCTTGATGCAGCATTGTTGTACCCCGCGAACCTGGAAGTAGGGAAACCAAGCAATGATGGAAGAGGTGCTCAGGTTTGGTATACCATGGGACAGGCATATGAAAAATCGGGAAAAAAGAAGAAAGCAAAATCTTTTTATGAGAAAGCAGCCCATACCGACAATGCACCTTCTGAATTAAAGTATTACCAGGCCATCTCCTTGCTTAAGCTGGGAGAAACCCAAAAGGCCAATACCCTGTTTAATAAACTTATCGATCAGGGAAATGAACTGATTCAGAGGGGAACTTCGGTTTCAGGAATCGGTGTGGATGAGGCACTCGCAGCCAGTAAAATCATTTCCAATGCCTACTATCTCCAGGCGCTGGGAAAGAGGGGTTTAGGGATGGAGACTGAAGCAGAAGAACTTCTGAAGAATTCCCTGGAGGAGTATCAAAACAACCTGTGGGCTAAGGTAATGCTTGATAATTAATTATTTAGAGCTGGCCTTTCAAAGCCCTGCTCAAGGACGAATTAAGACTATTGCCTGCGGTTGAGAACTTACAAGCTTAGGAATGAATTAAAGTAAAATAAAAGTGACAAATAATGCTATATTTGTAAAATATATTTTACCGTATGGCAAAAAAGAAAATTGTGATATTACCAAGGACCAGACGAATTTTACTTGAAATGGGTGAGAATATCAAGTTGGCTCGATTACGTCGAAGACTTAGTTCAGAACAGGTGGCTGAGCGAGCAAACATCAGTCGACCAACCTTATCCGCAATAGAAAAGGGAGCACCAACAGTTAGTGTTGGTGCCTATCTATTAGTTTTACAAGTATTAGGTTTGGAAAAAGATTTTAGTCTGGTGGCTAAGGACGACGAACTGGGTAGAAAACTGCAGGATGCAGAGCTAAGTATGGCTAAACGTTCACCCAAACGAAAGAATGATTGATGGCTGTTAAAGACAATAAAAAAGAGATATTGGTATATGCTCATTGGTTAGGCATGGATAAACCAGTGTTAATGGGTAATTTATATTCTAGTCGAATCAAAGGCAAAGAAATATTTTCATTTGAATATGATAAGAATTGGTTGAAGAATCAGGCTGTGCAAATTCTTGATCCGGGATTGCAGCTCTATTCAGGCCTTCATTATTTAAATGATGATCAATCGAATTTTGGGATATTTCTGGATTCGTCACCAGATCGCTGGGGACGAATATTAATGCGGCGGCGAGAAGCTGCTCTTGCACGTAAGGAAGACAGGGAAGAACAAAAGCTTTTTGAAACAGACTACTTGCTAGGTGTCTATGATGAACACCGAATGGGTGCCATTCGGTTCAAGACCGACAAAGAAGGGCCATTTTTAAATGATAATCGGGAAATGGCCAGTCCTCCATGGACTTCACTTCGAGAATTAGAGCAAATTAGTTTACGATTAGAGGAAGATGACGTAATTGATGATCCTGACTATTTGAAATGGTTAAGTATCCTTGTTGTTCCCGGGGCTTCACTTGGGGGAGCACGACCGAAAGCAAGTATTATTGATGATAATGGAGAGCTTTGGATTGCTAAGTTCCCAAGCCGAAATGACCAGGGAGATGTTGGAGGATGGGAAATAGTGACCTATGAATTAGCCATTGCAGCAGGGATTGATATGGCGGAATCGAGAGCTCAGAAGTTTTCATCCGATCATTATACTTTTTTAACCAAACGCTTTGATAGAACAGTGCAAAGAAAGCGAAGCCATTTTGCATCAGCAATGACCTTATTGGGATATTCTGATGGCCAGGATCATTCCGATGGAATTAGCTATCTGGATATGGTCGAGTTCATCCAGAATTATGGAGCAAATGTGCAAGCTGACCTGGAAGAACTATGGAGACGAATCGTATTTAGTATATGTGTTTCCAATACAGATGATCATCTGCGTAATCATGGATTTATTCTAAAGGATCGAGGCTGGAGACTATCTCCAGCATACGATATAAATCCGGTAGAAACAGGAACTGGATTGAAATTGAATATATCTGATGAAGATAATTCTCTAGATCTTGAATTAGCACTGCAAGTGAGTGAGTTTTTCAGATTATCTGAGGAAAAGTCAATTGCTATTATGGACGAGGTTAAAACTGTGGTTAAAAGTTGGAGAACTATAGCTACTAAATACGGTATCTCAAGAGTTGAGCAGGAGATTAAAGCATTGGCTTTTAGTGTTATCGAAGATTAATACTTGATAATTTATGTGCTACTTCAGCATCGGTAAATTATTTAATATCAAACTGACTTAAATTCAACATAGGATCAAGCCTTTGTTCCTCTTCCTCCACATCCAATTATACCCATTCTAATGGCCGAATTTGCTTTACTCCCAAATGCAATACTTGGGCTTACAA
>JAOZUK010000152.1 GCA_029938715.1 Bacteroidales bacterium
GCTTGGCATAAGTGCATTGATCTCCATTCCGGCCTATTTCGGGGTGAAGGCCTGGTTGCAAAAGTTTGCTTACCACATCAATTTCCAGGTGGGTGTCTATTTCATTGTCCTGGCATTGGTGGTACTCACGGTATTAATATTGGCTATGCTTACAGTGAGTTATCACTCCTACAGGGCAGCCACAGCCAATCCTGCCGACAGCGTGAGATCGGAGTAGGCCTCAACCTTAACTATTCAGGATTTTAAGGGCCTCGTCATTCTCTGCTTCTGTCATAAAGGCCAGGCCTGTTACCTCCTCGGTCTCACGGTTGGCAGAGACCAGATCGTTCCGGGAGATTTCGCTCAGTTTGAATTTCCTGGCTCCTGCCATAAATTGCTGAAGTCCGCATGCCAGTTTATCGGCAAATGCATACATGGCAATTGCTCCATATGGAATGTTCTTCATTTCATCTTTTCCAACCTTCTCTTTTACCGGCTCCCAGCCTGCAAATATCTCTTCGGGGTATTTTCCCATCTCTTTTACGGCAGGAGGTAACGATTCCCAGTGTCCGTGTAGCTCTGCTCTTTTCTCTGGTTTAAATACGCCTTCAATATTGCTTCCCAGGAATCCCGGAATCATAGGAGCTCTTCCCATACATACCAGTTTTGAAAATGGTGCCCCCATGGCCAGAGCCTTATAGAGGTGATCCTCCCGTGCAAATCCACCTGCAAAAGAGATATCGGGAACCTTAATCCCTTTTTCTTCAAGAAGCTTGCAATATTCATATGCTTTTGCATGCAATGCAATAGAAGGGATTCCCCAATGCTGCATCATGTTCCAGGGGCTCATTCCTGTTCCTCCTCCAGAACCATCGATGGTTAAAAGATCAAGTTTGGCATCCGCAGAGAAACGAATGGCCATGGCCAGTGCCTCCATACCATATGCACCAGTCTTTAAGGTAATTCGAGAAAAGCCAAGTTTCCTTAAATAGGCCACACTGGTCATAAAGGATTCTCTTACCTCCTCCGCTGAATTCAAGTCAGTAGCTCCCAGTCGGCTGTGTCTTGCAAAAGAGCTAATGGCCCTAGATTCGAATGCAGCTTCAACTATGGGACTATAAGGATCAGGATCAACCAGGTATCCCCGGTCTTTCAGGAATTTAGCATATTCAAGACTGTTCACCTGGATCTCACCTCCAATATCTTTTGCTCCCTGTCCCCACTTTAACTCCATAATCACCTTATTCCCGTACTTATTCATAATGTAATCTGCCACGCCGTTTCGGGTATCTTCCACATTCATCTGCACAATAATGGCTCCATAACCATCATAATACCTGAAAAATGTTTCGATTCTGCGGTCCAGCTCTGGTGCTTTTTCAATTCTGCCATTCCTCAGGACCGATGCCTTATCCACACCCACCACATTTTCTCCTACTACAATGGGGATGCCACTCAATGCTGATCCCACAGCAAAAGACTCCCAGAAATTTCTAGCTATGAAGGTAGATCCAAGCGCTCCGGTCATCATTGGAACCCTGCATTTGGTAAGCTCTGTATTGCCAAAGGATGTTTTTACATCCACATTGGTAAAGAGGCAGTCATCGGCGCTATTGGTCATGGATGAATTAAGGCCTTTTGCGCCATAGGCATAGCCCTGAATTCTTAAGGAGTGATAACCGACTCCTATGGCTGAAACCAGAGAAGAGCCGGATGTTGTTCGTCCAAAATTTCTTGGATAGAGTAGCTTTCTTCCTTTAAGTGATGATAACCAGGTTTCACACTTTCCTTTGCAGGCAGAATCACATAGCGTACATAATCCCGATTCACAAGGTACACCCCGGTTTACTGTTCCGATCGCATCATTGTTCTTAATCCACTGAATCATTTTTTAAATATTTAGTTAGTATTCCAATAAATTGACATCAAAAGCGGGCAAAATTTATCAAATAGTAAGTTTAGATTCAATATTTATTGGAATTTGGCTGAAAAAAGAAGGGTTTGTGTGAGAGAACTTAAAATGAGTATCCTCCTTCAGAGTAATATTCAATCAGGTCCTGCGTTAGTATAATATGCCTAGATCATCCTATTAATCCCAACAATAGTACATGAAATCAGCAATTCTGGCCAAACTACATTTCATCGTCATTTTTTTCCTTACTGGCCATCTAGTTCAAGCTCAAATTCATCCCGGGGAATTGGGCGGCGCTGAAATGAATACCATCCAAACTGCAGTTCCATTTCTAACTCTGGCACCAGATGCCCGGGCTTCAGGCCTAGGGGATGCAGGAGTGGCCTCCAAAGCTGATGTAAATTCACAACACTGGAATGTGGCTAAATATGCTTTCATTGAGAATAGGGGAGGTGTCTCTCTTTCTTATACGCCCTGGTTAAGGAATCTGACCCCAGGTATTAACCTGGCCTATTTATCAGGCTACTATAAGATCAATGATAAGAATGTGGTAAGTAGTTCATTCAGGTATTTTTCATTGGGAAATATCACATTTACCAATATCTCTGGCCACCCAACAGGTTCTTACCAACCCATAGAATTTGCTATTGATGCCGGCTATTCCAGGCTATTAACGGACCATTTCTCTGGTGGACTTGTTTTCCGATACATACGATCGGATTTAACCAGTGGACAAACTACGGCTGACGGGCAATCTACCCAGGCAGGAACATCCATAGCAGGAGATATTGGACTCTATTATCAGAATGAGGTCCAGATGGGAAGCAAGGAGGCCCGGTGGGCTCTGGGTATAAACCTGTCTAACCTGGGAACTCCAATCTCCTATACCGCGGATGCGTACAAAATACCTATTCCCTCTAATCTGAGACTGGGTGGCAGATTTGAATATGGTATCAATGACCTTAACTCCATCTCAATACATGCAGATCTGAATAAGTTACTTGTACCCACTCCTCCTGTATATGATACCGATACAGCCACAGGAGATTTGAGAGTTGTTCGCGGGAAAGCACCACCCGAATCTATTGTGGCAGGGATGTTCCAGTCCTTTGCCGATGCACCCGGCGTTCAAAAATCATACGGAGAATACAGTGTATTTCATGAGGAGATGTACGAGATAGCCTACTCCATAGGACTTGAATACAACTTTAGAAATTTGATCGCGGTACGCTCCGGCTATTTTCATGAACATGCCGCCAAAGGAAACCGAAAATATCTCACATTTGGGCTAGGTGTGATGAATCCCTATTTTTCACTGGAGCTTTCTTATCTGGCACCCACCAATGGGCAAGACTCCCCTCTGGCCAATACTTTTAGAGTTACATTTACCTCCACCTTTGGCCGTACGACTCCCCTTGATCCTGAGCTTAGATCTACCTTTTAACCCCAACAATAGAACATGAAATCAGCGAATCTGGCCAAACTTCATTTCATTGCCATTTTTCTGCTTTCTGGCCCTATATTGCAAGCTCAGGTAAATCCCTTCGCCCTGGGAGGCGCTGCCTTGAATTCCATCCAAACTGCTGTGCCCTTCCTTAGCATAGTACCCGATGCAAGAGCTGCAGGAATGGGCGACGCAGGTGTGGCATCCGGAGCCGATGTGAACTCCCAGCACTGGAATGCTGCCAAATACGCTTTTATAGATGGGAAAAGCGGACTGTCTTTTACCTATACTCCCTGGTTAAGCAACCTGATCCCTGACATCGGGCTCTATTACCTGTCGGGATACTATCGAATCAATCCAAAGAATACCGTGAGCGCCTCATTTCGCTACTTCTCACTAGGATCCTTGTCATTTGGGTTCGGAGTTCCTTCAAATTATCAGCCCAGGGAATTTGCCATTGATGCAGGTTATTCGAGGCTATTAACGGATCATTTTTCAGGAGGAATTGTTTTTAGGTATATTCAATCAGATCTTCTTGACGGAAGTAGCACTCCAAATGGCCAGGCGCCAAAACCAGGGACTTCTGTTGCAGCTGATCTGGGACTTTATTACCAGAAGGAAATTGATGTAGGAGAGAAAAATGCCACCTGGGCCTTGGGAATGAATATTTCAAATATTGGAACCCGTGTATCTTATAGCGAAGATGCCGAGGGCACGCCCATACCCACAAATCTAAGATTGGGAGCAGGATTCAAATATGAAATCAACTCAGATCACGCCATCTCAATGAATGGGGATTTGAACAAACTACTTGTCCCCACTTCAGCGGTTTATGATGTGGATACAGCCACAGGAGATTTGAGAGTAGTTCGTGGGAAAGCACCGCCAAGATCTGTTGTGGCAGGGATGTTCCAGTCCTTTTCAGATGCTCCCGGGGTTCAAAAATCATATGGAGAATACAGTGTCTTTCAGGAGGAAATGCATGAAATTTCCTATTCCTTAGGTCTTGAATACAACTTCCGGGATTTTATTGGGCTGCGTTCAGGCTATTTTCATGAACATTCCACCAAAGGCAACCGAAAATACTTCACCTTCGGGCTAGGGGTGATGATTCCCCATTTCTTTCTTGAACTCTCCTATCTTTCCCCTGCCAATGGGCAAAACTCCCCATTGGCAAATACCTTCAGGCTTACAATTTCCGCCGTCTTTGGATCTACGACTCCCATTAATCCTGAATAAAGAAATGCCATCGATTTTTATAAAATGGGTAGGGAGTATCCCGGTAAAAGCATAGAGTTTGTCAGAGCTGTGGCCGAGAGCAATCTGGTGGCTATTCACACGCATCAGTTTTGATGTTAAAGGAAAAATAGTGGAGCACTGGGATGTCATGCAGCAAATCCCAGAGTCCACCGAAAATGGCAATACCATGTACTAGCCTGCAAACTTCTGACTGGACATATAGTCGTAATCTGCTTTTATGTTTTTAAAAGGATCATCTTCTCTCTCATCCTCAATGAAGTAGTACTCCAGTACATCGGATTTACCTGCCTCAAACAGTTTGGCAAAATCGATGATTCCTTCTCCAACCGTAGTTCCTTCCAGTTCAGGAGTGGCATCCTTCACGTGGAAGAGTTGTATTCTTCCGGGATATTTCTTGATTAGATCAAGGGGATCGTATCCGCCCTTGGTAACCCAGAACAAGTCAGCTTCAAAGTGCACCAGGTCGGCCTCAGTATTTTCAATTAAGAGCTCCTGGGGAATGATGCCATCCAGCTCTTCAAATTCGAAAGCATGATTATGGTAGCCAAATTTCATCCCCGCGTTTTTACACATCTCACCCATTTTGTTGTAATTCTCAGCAACCTCTTTCCACCCGTCTGCTGTTTTTCTAACGTTATCAGGGGTATAAGGAACGATCATGTATTCAAGACCTGTCTCCCTGGCTGCGTCAATCATCTTCTGGGCCTTATCATGAGTAGTATAAGAACAATGCGTGGCCTTCAACTCCATCCCCAGGTCCGCAATGACCTTTTTGTAGTGAGCCGGAGTAATTGTACCCAGAAACTGTCCATCTGTACCCAGACCATAGCCTTCTATATACTTGTAACCCACTTTAGCCACATACTCCATGGTTCCTTCAAAATCCTCATTTAGCTGGTTCCTCACTGAATAAACCTGAAGACCTGGCTTCATTTTGGATTTTGCCAGTGTACATGAAGGCAATAGGATAGTTCCTGCCGCCAGCAGTGAACTTGTTCTGATGAAGTCTCTTCGATTTGTTGTCATTGATTTTCTATTTAATGTTTACTCTTAATTTTTATTCTTTGATTTAAATGCTCTACAGCTCCCGAATCTTAATATTCCTGAACCAAACCGGGTAACCATGGTCCTGCAGACCAATATAACCCTCCTTTGAAATACCCTCCTGAAATCCATCAAAGTTCTTAAACTTGCTATTGGCTACCAGTTCATCCCATTCGGGTGTCCACAGGGTATACTCTACCACTTTATCGCCATTCTGTATGTGGGTGACATTTCCGTTATCCACACGTATTACTATGGTATTCCACTCACCTGCAGGATTTACAGTTTTTGGATCTGCCGCGATCATATCATAAAGAGAGCCAGCCAGGTGACTATCTACTTTATTGTCGGTAGCATCTACATTGTCAAGCACCTGAATCTCCGGTGCAGCATAGTAAATTGGTTTGCCAGGGGTCTCTCTTATGTTAAAGAAGATACCGGAGTTCGCCATCTTACTGGCTTTCCAGTCTATAGATAATTCAAAGTTCTTAAACTTCTTCACACTGTAAAGTATATCCCCGTTTGCACCTCTGCCAGGCTCCTTACCCTCACCCGTAAAAACCTTCATGGCCTCATCATCGAGCACCCAGTTTTTTGGCATATCAGTCCCATTGCACTGCCTCCATCCCTCAAAATCGGAGCCATTAAAAAGAAGAACCCATCCCTCTTTTTTCTCTTTTTTTGTAAGTGTATTTGCATTCTGACCCAGTGCAGGCACCATAACTAACAGTGCAGCAATGCAGGCAATCGAACAATAGATGTGTCTCTTCATGTCTTAAATCTTATCAATTAAATTAAGCACGAAAAGTAGTAAAATTTGGACTCTCTTCAACCATCCCGGTATACAGAATTTATTGAAAATATTGCCAGGACCTAAATGGATGTTAGCACGTTGTGAATTAATCCGGTTTTTCAAGTCACTTTTTATAGTAGTTTTGTGGGAATTTTTGAAATAGAGTGAAATTCTGGTTTATAAAATATCGTTTGAGTCTGCTAATTGCCTTATTGGGGATTACCATAGGTTCATTGACGCTCTTCCCTCGCCTGGAGATTGATCCTGATCTGGATAATTATGTGCCTGTCGAAATGGACAACCGTGTGAATATGAATCATATGGACAGTATTTTTGGAGGGAGCGAGATGATCCTTGTTATGTTAAAGGACGAAGATGTAGTCAAGCGCTCCACCCTTAAAAGACTTAAGAATCTTTCGGAAGAATTGGGTAATCTGGAAGGGATTGACCGCAGCGTTTCACCTTTTGATGCTCAGACCATATCCACTGAAGATGGGTTTATTATCATGGAACCCTTCATGGAAAACATTCCCGGGGACCAGGCAGGATACAATGAGTTAAAGTCTGAAATTTTAGGTAACCGCATGGCATCACGGTTTTTCTCCACCGATGACTTTGAGCTTGTATCCTTAATGTTGATGAAGGATTCTGATTATTCTGATGATTTGCTGATCACTGCCATAGACTCTGTTTTGCTTGAACATCCTGGCACTGAAGAGGTGTTGTTGGGGGGATTGCCCTATGTACGCTATTCCATCACCGGGAACATCAAAAAAGATTTGAAAGTTCTGCTTCCGGTGGCGCTATTGTTAATGATATTCATGCTTTTTGCCTCATTCAGAGAATGGAAAGGAGTATTTATGCCCTTTTCAGTGGTCATTATGAGCATGATTCTCTCTTTTGGAGTGATGGCCCTTCTGGGATGGAATATCTCGCTAATTACAGTGTTAATGCCTATTATGCTCATAGCCATTGCCAATGATTACGGAATTCATATGATTGCCCGTTACCAGGAACTGGCACAGAGCGAAAATCCTCCTTCTATGCTGGAGATATGCAGACAAATATATACAGACTTAAAACGCCCCATTATAATTGCTGGTCTGACGACCATTGGTGGTATTCTGGGATTATTGACCCATACCATGATACCCGCTGCGCAGATTGGAGTGCTGACAGCCATAGGCATTGGATTTTCACTGATACTAAGCATCTGGTTTCTGCCGGCCATGCTCTCTTATTTTCAGCCAGTTGGGAAAGTACGGGTCAAGAAAATCAGAAGGGTAATGTCGGCTGATAAGTGGTTGCGAAAGATAAGCCATATGGTGACCAACCATCCCAAACAGGTGATTATTACATCGGTCCTGGTGGGTGTTTTGGGCATTACGGGTATATTCTTTATCAAAGTTGACACCAACATTGAAGGTTATTTTCTGGGCAATTCAAAGGTGAGCCGTTCCATTAAGTTGATCAATGAGAAGCTGGGAGGGTCACAATTTATCTCAATCCTTTTTTCAGGTGAGGTTTTATCGCCCGAAATTTTACAGCGAATGGAGTACTATGAAAAGGTTCTTTCGGAAGATCCTGCTGTGGGAACAGTCAGCTCGCCTGTTACTCTGGTAAAAGAGCTCAGCAAAGGATTTTACAATGTGGATGAGGAGGGGTATAACCAGATACCATCCACCCTCAATGAAGTATACCAGTTTATAGAGATTTTTACCATGGGCGGAAATGAAGAGGCCGTGGAACAATTCGTAGACTATAACTACGAAAATTCACGCCTGCTGGTGAGTCTCAAAGATGGCAGCAATATGGAAGGTAAGCGTTTGCTGAAAAAGATGCAGGAACTGGTTAAAGATGACCCAGATGTTAGTTTTATAGCCGGATCGAGCCTGACTAAGATCCAACTGGCAGATATGGTAGTAAGCGGACAGATCAAATCACTGATGCTGGCCATGGTGGTGGTGTTTGTGCTGCTGGCACTTATCTTCAGATCAGGTAGAGCGGGATTTATTTCCGTTTTGCCCCTGTCAGTAGCCATACTTGTGCTTTTTGGGTTGATGGGATTTTTTGGAATAACACTGGACATAGCCACAGCCCTCATTTCATCCATTATGATAGGAGTGGGGATAGATTATACCATTCACTATTTATGGCGGTTCAAAGAAGAGCTAGCCAAAGGGGTTGGTCATAAAGAAGCTACCTTAAAGACCCTGACTACTACAGGACGAGGAATTATTATCAACGCACTCTCTGTAATCATTGGCTTTATGGTGCTTACCCTCTCTAACTTTGCGCCTTTGCGCTTTTTTGGTGCGCTTGTTGTTATTTCCATAACCACCTGCCTCATATGCGCACTAGTTCTTATACCTTCGATCGTAGTATTAGTAAAACCCAGGTTTCTGGAAACAAAATAGTTTGTCATGCAGAATTCAGTTAAAACAATCATATTTATCATATCTCTTATTCTATTTCATGTATTACTCAGCGCTCAGGAAGATCCCAGGCAGATCTATGATCGGGCCACAGGTCAAATGCTCAGCGGGAATATGGAGATAATGATGGAGCTCGATATCAAGGATAAAAAGGGCAGGGTGAAAGAGAAGGGTTTTGAAGTACTGGTCGCCAGTTTTGGGGATGTGGAAAAGACAAAGATGAGCTGGCAAAAGCCGGAGGCGGCCAAAGGGACCACAGTGATCTTCACAGAACTTCCCGATGAAACAGGTGTAATTGAGGTGTATACCCCGTCCAATGGAAAGATACGCAAGCTGAAGGCCACGCCTGAAAACATGGCGATGGTTGGATCAGAGGCACAGATGACTGGTATGACCAGCCGGGACCCTGATGACCTGATGTTCACCCATCTGCCTTCACAGGAGATAGAGGGTAAGCCATGCCACCGCATCGAGGTTAAAGATAAAAACAGCACCGACCAGGCAAGAGGTGAACTATTAGTCGAAATGGACACCTACCGAATTGTCCAGATCACAGTCTTTGATAAAAATGGTACAAAGACCAGTTTTGTAACTCTGTCAGATTTTCAACCTGTTGAAGGAATGGAGACCAAGGTTCAACCCATGCGCATCATCACTGAGGACTACGAAAACAAAAAGCAAACCGAGATGAGGGTCCTCAAGGTTGCCTCCCGAACCGACCTGACAGAAGATGATTTCCTTTTACCTCTCCGGGCAGGAGATGTAGCAGAATCATCCTCTACTTTCCGAAATGCCGACTAGCTCATGAGACTCGAAGTGTTGAAAAATCTTACTAATCCAACTGAGTGTCAGACGAAACAAGGGTTTAATGTATCGGTCGATTCTCGTTATTAACTTAAACAAAAAAAATCGGGGTATTAAACTTTAGCTGTTATCTTTAGCGAAATCATAAATTAAATTAAATTAGCTAATGCAAGTTTCGGTAAACAGAAAGGATTTAAAATTTCTCCCGGATTTCAGTAGGGTAATTGCGCGATTTCTTTATACGGGTGACGAAAGGG
>JAOZUK010000423.1 GCA_029938715.1 Bacteroidales bacterium
CTCTCTTTAAAAAATGCGGTGATCTTTTCCAGCACTTCGGGGTGTACGACCATCTTGCTGTTAAAATAGGAAGCCAGTGCCTCCTTGGTAATATCATCCTTAGTAGGTCCCAGGCCTCCGGTCATAATCAACAGGTCGTACTTTCCAATATATCTGTCCAATGCAGAGGTGATCTGCTCCTCCTCGTCAGCTACCGTAACCATTTCACATACCCTCACTCCCAGTCTGTTCAACTGTTTGGAAATCCATACCGCATTGGTATCTACAACCTGTCCGATCAGTATCTCATCTCCTATGGTAATTATGGCACACTTCACCTGAATTTGTTAAGTTAGCGGGTAAAGGTATCAATAACATTTTGATGTAAAAAAGTCCTTCATTACTTTCGTCACATGTCCACTCAACAAACAGAATTGCTGGAAATCGCTGCTCAATTTATAAATAGCACCGTCAATCATGTTTTTTTAACTGGTAAAGCAGGAACAGGGAAAACCACTTTTCTAAAAGATCTCGCTTTAAAGACACATAAACGTTTTGTTATAGTAGCACCCACAGGTATTGCTGCATTAAATGCACAGGGCGTTACCATCCACTCACAGTTCTTATTTCCCTTTGGTAGTTTTATACCCGAGAGAGAACCAGCTGGTAAATTCAGCACAGAAACGTACTTCTATACACAACATACCCTCACACGCAAACACCCTTTAAACAGTATTCGCAAACAAGTGTTGCGGGCTACAGACTTGCTCATAATTGATGAGGTGAGTATGCTGCGTGCAGATATTTTAGATGCTATCGACTACCGCATGTGTAGTGCAAAAGGGAATTTCTCCCAAAGTTTTGGCGGAGCACAGGTGCTTATGATTGGTGACCTCTACCAGCTTCCAACCATTGTTAAAGACGACGAATGGCATGTGTTACAAAACTACTATAAAAGCATGCATTTTTTTGAAGCGCTCGCTTTAAGAAAGGATGGAATGATCTATATTGAACTGGATGAGATTTTCCGACAGAAAGATGAAAAATTTATTAGAATCCTCAATCATTTTAGAAACAACATCACCACTAAACAGGATATTGCCACAATTAACAGTTACTATCGGAGTGAAGAGCAGATAGGCACTGATAAGGGCGTTATTACGATCACCACGCACAATTACAAAGCCGATGCTATAAACGCAAAAGAGTTGGATGCACTTCCTGGTCCATCTTCCTTTTTTGATGCAGAGCTTAAGGGGGATTTTCCGGCAAAACTCTATCCCCTGCCTGAAAGAATTAAATTAAAAGTGGGCGCCCAGATCATGTTTATCAAGAATGATACCAGCGAGGAGAAGCTCTATTTTAATGGAAAACTGGCACGCGTAAAGCAAATTGATGGTGAAGATATTACAGTTGTCATGTCTGGTACAGACGAGCTATTCGTGTTGAGAAAGGAGCCGTGGGAGAACAAGAAATACACCATTGATGAGAAAAGCAAGGAACTGGAAGAGGAGGTGATAGGAACCTTTTCGCAATACCCAATAAAACTGGCATGGGCCGTAACTGTACATAAAAGCCAGGGTTTAACATTTGAGAAAGCCATCATTGATGTTGGGCGGGCGTTTGCACCCGGTCAGATTTATGTAGCACTTAGCCGCCTGCAAAGTCTGGAGGGATTGGTTTTACGTACACGAATTAATACATCATCCATATGTAGTGACAGGGATGTAGTAGCTTTTACGCGAAACAAGGAACAACAAAAGCCCCTGCCTGTAATCCTGCAGGAACAGCAACGGAAATTTTTGGAACGGCTGCTAAATACCACATTTGATTTTTCCGTCATAGGGAAGCAATTGGATAATTTACAATACTACAAAGCCGGTAAAATGGAGTTTGAAGATGTATCAATGCGAGAAGCTATCGGGATATTGCAGGGTCGCTTCAGGGATGAAAAGAGCAATACCACAGTATTTAAGAACCAACTACAGAGATTACTTAGACAGGATAACCCGGAATTGCTACTTGTACGCATCAACAGGGGTAGTGCTTATTATAAAGTTTTTATGGAAGAGAATCTGAGTCAACTTTTAGTGCACATGGCAGAAGTAGAGCGTTTTACTCGTACCAAAACCTACCGGAACGCTTTAAGTGAAATTGACCAGCTAATGATGAAATCCCTGAGTGAAATGGAAAAGGCATCCTACATCACAAACTGCATTATATCCGGTACAAAAATCTCCAGACTGGAGGAGGAAAACAAGAAAATTACAGAACGAAGGAGTGAATTGTGGGAAATGGCCGAAAAAAAGGCAGATGAAAACCCGAAGTTTAGTAGATTTAAAAGTGGGCGAAAACGCAAAAAAGGTGCAAAGCTTGAAAAGGGGGAAACCTATAATAAAACCTATACCCTGTTAAAGGAGGGTGAGTCCATTGAGGAAGTAGCCGCTTCGAGAGGGTTGGCTGTATCAACGGTTGAAGGTCATGTTGCCAGGGGCATTGCAGATGGAAAGGTACATATTTTTGATGTGCTTTCGGAAGATGTTGTCCATAAGGTGGCTGACTCCTTACAGGAGTATTCTGCCTCTTTAGGCGAAGTTCATAATACATTAAAAGGTAAATACAGCCACGGAGTGTTACGTATGGTGCATGCATATTTAGAGCTAAACTCAAAATAATTGTCAGGCTAGTTTTTTTCTCTATTTTTGTATTTAGATGCGGGAGTAGCTCAGCGGTAGAGCATCAGCTTCCCAAGCTGAGGGTCGGGAGTTCGAACCTCCTTTCCCGC
>JAOZUK010000424.1 GCA_029938715.1 Bacteroidales bacterium
TACCAGGTAAAAGGATGTATCAACGAATACACCACCGTTCGCTCAAGGAAGTAAATGCATAAAAACATTCATTCAAAGGGTACTCCAACAGGGTATCCTTTCGGAGTGGCTTTTTATTATCTTTGCAACCATGTGTCGCTCCATAGGATACTTTACCGGAACATTATTGATGTTGTCCCTCCTCCTTCTGGGGTGTGAAAACGACATTGAGCGCATCAATATGTTGACAGAGCAGTCGGAGATCCCCATCCTGAAGAGTAAAAATATTGAGGTGATCTATAGCGACTCAGCAAAAGTGAAGGTACATATCATTGCCCCAGCTTATCAATCCTTCCCTGATGTAGAGCGTCCCTATGATGAATTTCCTGAAGGGATGGAGGTCTATTTCTACGATGATTCCATGAAAATCGAATCGGAGATCAGGGCTGACTACACCATCTATTATCCACAGGAGAAACTCTGGCATGCCACGGGCAATGTGATTGCAAGACGCCTGGACAACGGAGATGCACTCAATACAGAAGAGCTGTTCTGGGATATGGAGAGTGAGATTATCTATTCGGACTCCTACACCAGGGTACACAACGAAGAGAATATTCTTTATGGGAAAAAAGGATTTAAATCCGATCAGAATTTGTCCAACTGGCAATTGATCGGTTCAAGTGGAACCATAAATGTTCAGGATGAAGAGTAATGTTTCAGGTTTTTTTGAAGTGATCTGGTTTGTCCTGGGAGGTCTTATGCTATTTATGGCGGTTGATGTTACTTTAAACACAGGGGTTGGGGATAGCTGGCATTACTTCCTTTTTTCAATTCTTTCTTTTGCTATGTATTTTTTCAGAAGACGAATGAGAATCTCACGCCGCTAGACTATGAATTATCTCATTCTAATTATTCTCATACTGGTATCTATCCTGTTCTCAGCATTCTTCTCAGGGATAGAGATAGCATTTATATCAGCCAATAAACTGAGAATTGAGATCGATAAGAAACAGAAAAAGATCTTTGCAGGAATAGTAAGCTACTTCAACAAATACCCTTCGCGATTTATAGCAACCATGCTGGTGGGAAATAATATCTCCCTGGTTATCTATGGTATGACTTTTGCCATGCTGCTAAAAGAACCCATCCATAATATGTTAGGTAATAGTTCTGAAGCCCTGGTCCTGTTGATTCAAACCCTGATCTCCACACTTCTTATCCTGCTTACTGCTGAGTTTCTGCCTAAAACCCTGTTCCGACTCAATCCAAATAATTCACTTCGGTTGTTGAGTATTCCGATCATGGTGTTTTATACACTCCTTTATCCCATTACGCTGTTTACGATTGGCATCTCAAATTTTACCATGAAATACCTTCTTCGTGTAAGGCCCGATACCCAATCGGCCGAACCGGTATTCAGCAAAGTGGATCTGGACCATCTGCTTACCACAGTAAAACCCGAACAGCATACATATGGTGAAGAGATCGAAGAGTTAAAGATATTTAAGAATGCCCTGGAATTTTCTGGTCTGAAGGTGAGGGACTGCATGATCCCCCGGACAGAAGTAATTGCATTGGAAATAGAGTCTTACGAGAAGGATTTGTCGCAACGATTTATTGAATCCGGACTCAGCAGGATTCTGATTTATGAAGAAACCATCGATAATGTGATCGGATATGTGAACTCCAAAGATCTCTTCAGGAAGCCCGATATGATCAAATCACATCTAATACCCATTAAGATTGTTCCAGAGACACTGGCAGTAAATAGTTTGCTTACCGGCTTTATCAAAGATGGGAAAAGCATTGCACTTGTGGTGGATGAATTTGGTGGGACATCGGGGCTGATAACCACCGAAGATATTATTGAGGAGATCTTTGGCGAAATTGAAGATGAACACGATACCAGTGATCTTGTGGATGAGAAATTAGAGAACGAAAAGTATCGATTATCGGGCCGTCTTGAGATCGATTACCTGAACGATAAGTACTTTCTGGCGATTCCAGAGTCGGAAGAGTATGATACCCTGGCGGGTTATATCATTTTTCATTACGAAAGTATACCCGAAAAAGACACCTCCGTTGAACTGGATAACTTCCTGATTACCATAACAGATGTGAGCTCAAATCGCATCGAAGAAGTTGAGCTTACTGTGATCCACTCCTGATCAGGTAATTTTCATTCATTCTATTTTTATTAAACCTCTAATTATTACTATATTCGTACGCTCAAATTTTGAGGTATACAAATAGTTAAACAGATATTTATAAATGGCCACATTACAGAATATTAGGAACAAGGCAGGATTTTTGATCGCTATCGTAATTGGACTGGCACTTTTTGCATTCATTCTTGGAGATATGATGGGTTCAGGATCATCCTCCCTCGGAAAGAAATCTGTTGCAGAGATCAATGGCAAAGGGATTGGGGTGACAGATTATATGAATCGTGAAAAAAATCTTCGTGAATTTTACCAGTTAAACGCTGGTGGTCAGTCATTGGATGCGGAGATGGAAAAACAGATTCAGCAGGAGACCTGGAGAAGACTCCTCAGGGAAACCATTATGGAGGACTCCTATGAGAAACTCGGGATCTACGTAAGTGCAGACGAACTGAAGACCATGGTCACCGGTGATCAGACCATGGGATTAAATGGTAATCCGGCTTTAAGCGAGCCACACCCAATTATACGTCAGATGTTCTCCAATCCGGAAACCGGACAACTGAACCGTGCTGTGATGACCAACTATTTCAATGCGCTGGACAATCCCCAGTTTGA
>JAOZUK010000039.1:0-29433 GCA_029938715.1 Bacteroidales bacterium
CCTGATGGTCTTGCCTGATGATAACCTTTACTTCATCAGGGTATTCATAAGTAAGACCGTTGTCGTTTATGGCAACAACAAAACCCTCATACCCAAGCTCCCTTTTTTTACTATTCGATAATATTGAGTTGAACAGGTTATTCGTAAATATACCGATCCCGCATTCCCGGGGTGGGTAAGTACCAATAAAAGCTAATTTCATTCTGGTGTTTATTTTCATGAATACAACATTATATCATTTTGAACTGCTCATCGGCAATTAGTAAAGGTATTAATTTAACGTGAGTTCGACATAAAATCAACAAGCTAATGCCATTGATGGTTCATTCTTACAAATATCCTGAATAGGGGAGGAGTACCTGAAATTGATTCTTGATTTCAATGAGTTTGTTCAAACTTTCTAACAAAAAGACAGAACAATTAGGCCCAGTTCTGCGTATATTAATTAGAGGAACTTCATTATTCAGATCATTATGATAGACAAAGTCGAAATACTACGCAATTACCACGACCAGGCAATTATCATTTCACTCTCGAATATGGAAGAATCATTATCTGGTATGATCGTAGATGATTCGCCTGATGATCATTGCATATTTGTGAAGGATCCCAATCTGATCGAGTACTATGAAACTAAAAATGAATCGTTGCTGGAGTGGATTTATTTCAAGGACGTAAAGGCTATTGATTACCAATAAAGTTACGGACAATCCTGATTTATTCCCAATCGAATATGTTTGATTCATAGGGTATTTGAACAACAAATGCGGGTTTTGATTGTTTGTGTTATACAGGTATCTGTAAAATTCTAACATGGCCCGACTCAAGGTATCAATGCCCTTTAAAATAGCATTCCTGCTTTTTGCCGGAGTGGTCATTATTGCATTCAGCGGCTATCTATCCTACAAAAGCATCTCCTCGGTCGTAACCATGATCTACAGTAACAACTCCCCCGATGACGGGTTGGCCACTATTCAGGAGATCACCACGACCATCGACAGGGCAGAAAACAATGTCAGGCTTTATGGTCTGACCAAAGAAGACAACTATTTAAGAAAGTACTACGGATTGATCAACGGAATCGATTCCGTCATCGACAAGCTTTACAAGCAGTATCCGGAGGATGAGTGGTTCGCTCATAAAATTGACACCATCGATGCTCTGATAAATGTCAAAACCCAGGTCTGGAGGGAGATGATCTCCATATGGCAATACGACTCTACACGGAATGCGATCTCAGACCTGGCTGAGCACTTCCAGCCGGTGGAACCCATTCCTGAAGTGAAACAGGGTTTTTTCAAAAGGATCTTTGGAAAGAAGAAAAAGGAAGAGGTAGATCCCTCCTCTCAGAACGAAGAAATCCTGGAATTGATAGGGGAGATAGAAAAAAATGAAAAGGAGACCGAGTTACAGCTCCAGGCCAAAGAGACCGAGCTGACCCGATCGAGCAGTTCACTCAACGAGGCATTTCTCTCCCTGATGTCCCAGCTGGAAGCTTATGAGAGGGCGCTTGATTTGGCACGGTTTGAAAAAGCGGGGGAGCTATCCCGGAAAACCTACAGGCTACTGGGCATTTTTTCTCTGTTTGGCACCCTTCTCTCCATTCTGGTCGTTTTCCTGGTTGTCAAGTATTCCAGAAAGAACAAAGCGTATAACGAGGCACTGATCCGCTCCCGTCAGGAAACCGAGGAGCTGGTGAAAGCTAAAGAACTCTTTATGGCCAATGTAAGCCATGAGATACGCACTCCACTGAATGCCATTTCCGGCTTCATCAAACAGATACTGGGGATGCCGCTGGAAAAAGAGGTCAGAGAAAAGATCGAAATCGTCGATTCTGCCGGGGACCAGTTGATGCGGCTTAGTAACGATACACTCGATTTTTCAAAACTTCAGGCTGGGATGCTTACCTTGAACAACCTGCACTTCAACCCGGGTACCGAGGTTCAACATGTATGCACCCTTTTTACCAACATGGCCGAAAAGAATGGGAATACACTTAAGTTCGAGGTGGAAAACAGGGAGAATATCATTCTTTTCGGGGATTCACAGCGCTTCCAGCAGATATTGTATAACCTCTTAAGCAATGCCTTGAAATTTACTGAGAACGGTCTGGTGGAGGTCACTGTTCAGGTTCTACCCGGAGAAAACACTGAAGCGAGTCTGACACTGAGCGTGAAGGATACCGGGCTTGGTATTGAGGCATCCAACATCGATAAAATATTCCAGGATTTTACCCAGGAGGACGAAAATACGGCCGTAAAATTCGGGGGTACCGGCCTTGGACTTTCCATTGTGAAAAAGCTGGTGGAACTTTTCAAGGGTAGCATCAAAGTGGAAAGCACCAAGGGCATTGGGACGCTGGTTTCCTGCAATCTCCAGTTTCAGACAGGCGAAAAGTCGAAGATGGAGACCGGGCATTCCGAGGGGCAGGAATACGAAATTCCTGAAGGATTCCGTTTTCTAATAGCCGACGACGAGGAATACAATTGCAAGCTCATAACGACGATACTTGACAAATGGAAGGCTAAATACGATGTGGCCATGAATGGGGTCGATGCGGTCGATTTGTTGAAAAAGAATGAATACGATCTCGTTTTGATGGACCTGAGAATGCCGGGGATCAATGGAGTGGATGCTGCCAAATTCATCCGGGAAACCTTAAAAAAGTCCAGTGAACAACTGCCAGTATTCGGAATCACTGCTGACACCTCTCACAAAATCCGATCTGGGAAAGGAGAGCTTTTTAACGCATTCCTGCTCAAACCCTTCACAGAATCTCAGCTTTCCAGCCTGGTTTCAAATGCCCTGGGGCACAATGGAGGTGGATCCGATCTGCAGACCGATTCAGCAAGCCTTGAGGCTAGTATGGAGCAAGGTGATCTTTCAAATCTGATCCGGATGGCAGGGGAGGACATGGGATTTGTTGAAGAGATGATCATCCAGTTTGAAAAGACCACCCTTGAAGGACTAGAAGAAATGGAAGCCGCTGTCGACCAGGGAAGGCTCGGTACTGTCAGGGACCTGGCACATAAACTGATCCCTCCGGGAAGGCACCTCGGACTCTCACTGCTGCTGGACCAGCTAAAGCAAATCGAAATGAAAGCTCCGCGTGGGAATAAGATTCTCCTCCGGGACCTGATCAGACAGGCCAGAAAAAGCAGTGCATTGGCTGGAGAAAGCCTTCATGCACAATTCAGAGAAATGCAATAAAATAATGCAATCCCCATGAATGAAAAACTGTTTCAGGTATTTGTAGTTGAAGACAATGAATGGTATAACCAGCTGCTGGTGCATACCCTTTCCCTGAACCCTGACTATCAAGTGCATAGTTTTCAAAACGGAAAAGATTGCCTTGACAAGCTGGACAAGGGACCAGATGTGATCACTCTCGATTACCGTTTGCCCGACATGACCGGGATTGAGATACTCAGGAGAATCAAAAATGTGAATCCTGATATACAGGTGATCATGATCTCTGAACAGGCTGATATCACCATAGTGGTGGACCTGCTGAAAGAGGGAGCCTACGATTACATTGTCAAAACCAATGATATCAGGGAGCGCCTGCTCAATACGGTCCAGAATATCCGCAACAACCTGGGATTAAAGAAGGAGATCTCCGAACTTAAGAAGGAGGTACAGAAGAAGTATAGCTTTAGCCACCTGGTTATCGGGGAGAGTAAGGCCATCAGGAAGGTCCAGGAATTAGTATCCCGGGCATTGACCACCAATATAACCGTATCGGTCTTTGGAGAGACAGGGACTGGGAAAGAGTTAATTGCCAAAGCCATCCACTATAATTCGGTGAATAGATCGGGTCCCTTCGTGGCCATCAATGTATCCGCCATTCCGGCAGAACTGGTGGAGAGTGAGCTGTTCGGTCATGAAAAAGGGGCCTTCACAGGAGCCAGTTACCAGCGTAAAGGGAAATTCGAAGAAGCTACCAATGGCACCCTTTTTCTGGACGAGATCGGGGAGATGGACTTGGCCTTTCAAGCTAAAATGCTCAGGGCCCTTCAGGAAAAGGAAATTACCAGGGTGGGCAGCAATAAGAACCTCCGGATCAACTGTCGGATCATCGTAGCTACTAATAAAAACCTTGCCCATGAAGTGAGGAAGGGAAATTTTCGGAAGGACTTATACTACCGCTTGCTGGGCATGTCCATTGAACTACCCCCGTTGCGGGAGCGGGGGAACGATGTCCTGATACTGGCCGCCCATTTTGCCAGAACCTTCTGCGAGGAAAATAAGCTACCAGTCAAGAAACTCACGCCGCCTGCTATGCAAAAGCTCAGGCAGTATCCATTTCCTGGGAATATCCGTGAACTTAAATCGGTAATCGATTTGGCCGTCACCCTGAGCGATGGTGAGGAGATCGCAACAGAAGATATTGTGTTTGGAGACGAGGAGGTCATCGATATCTCAAATTTTGAGGAACTTACCCTCAGGGAATACGATCGAAGGATCGTTACTACCTACCTGGATAAATACAACAACGATGTGAAACTGGTCGCCAAAAAGCTGGATATCGGTGCGGCAACCATCTACCGCATGCTGAAAGAGCAGTAATCTAACTGAGGATTTCTTTCATTTTGAGAAAGTTTTCTCATTTTGAGAAAATACCGGCCGTTTCCACTTAGCACTATTCTATTGAATTGCAGTCTTTTATTCTGATTTTATCATTTTGGCACATCCTTTGGCAATGGAATGTCCGTAAGTCATTCTCAAATACTAAAGGAAATAAAAATGAAAAATGAAATCAGCAAAAACCAGGGAACTGGAAACAACAAAACAGCATTATGGATCTTGTCGGTGGTCTCGGTCTCCCTATTGGCCGTATTCGCAGTGGTCTCAATTAACCGCGAGACCAAGTTCACGGAACAGCAGACAAAAGCTCAATTGGATAACGAAACGCTCGCCGAGGTTATTGAACACAGGGATTCAATCATCAATGAATTGGTCCAGACCTTCAACGAGATCGAAGAAGATATGAATATTGTGCGGGAGAAAGAAAATTTACTTGTCCTCTCAGCAGACAATCCTGAATTTCCTAATGATATGCGCGACCGCATTGTGAGCGAGATCCGGCAAATGAACTCTTTGCTGGAGGAGAACAAAGCCAAGGTCATCGCCTTAAATAAGCGATTGAAGAAATCCGGCATCCAGATTGCCGCCTTAGGGGATAAGATAGAACTCCTGCAGGAATCGATCGAACAGCGCGACTCCAGTATCCAGGTATTAAAAATGGAACTGGTGGATCGCGACTTCTATGTGGCTGAGCTGAATACTGCAATCGACAGCCTGGATATGCAAGTGGTGGAAAGAGATGAGACCATTCAGCTTAAAGAAGAGGTAATCAGTCAGAATGAAGCTGAACTTGACAAAGCCTTTCTGGCCTCAGGGGAATTCAAGGAGCTTGAAGAAAATGGTATTGTGTCCAAGGAGGGCGGATTCCTGGGCCTGGGTAAAAGTAAGGTGGTTCCCGCAGACTTTGCTGACAATTCTTTCGACCAGATCAGCATCAGTCAGACTGACAAAATCGCCGTCAATGCAAAAAAGGCTGAACTCATCTCTGCTCACCCGGCCGATTCTTACCAGGTGGTCAGCAATGACAGCATTGTGGAATACATACAGATTACACAACCCGAAAAGTTTTGGAAGAAGACCAGATATGCAGTAGTGGAGACCCGTTAGCACATAGTAACAGGTAAGTCTGGTAAAACAGCAGGAGCGAAGCTTCTGCTGTTTTTTCTTATCCAGATCACTACCATTATTATTAAAGTATCATTCTTACAAATGTCCAGAATAGGGGAGGAGTACCTGAAATAGAACTGTTTTAAGACACTACAGCCTGATGTTTTTAAGAAAAACCCCAGCCCTATACAGGGGCTTGAAATCATTCAGCTTTAACTCACAGCTTTATAATCTTCCTTGTAGTTACAAATTCTTTAGACCTGATGGTCAGGAGATAGACTCCTTTCTGGAAGGAGGAGAGGTCGATTTGGTGGGTAGATCCTTCCATCGCTTCACTGTATATCAGTTGGCCATTTATGGAGTTGATTTCAATAGAATAGTATCCGGGTTGGTCTGTTTCGATGGTTAGTATATTAGTAGTAGGGTTCGGATAGATCGATATTTCTGAAAGACGGAATTCCTCAACACTAACACGGTCGCAATCTGCTTGGAAAGAAACATTGGGACTGCCTTCCATATGAAGATAAAAACCTTCAGGAGGGAATTCTTTTGTCCAGACGCAGACCTCCTCCAGGGTGGGTATCGCTTCGATACGCAAAGAGGTTAAATTGGTATTATTAGAAATATCCAGTGTGGTTAATTTGTTGCGACTGCATAGCAAATGTACTAAAGCAGTATTACTGGAAACATTCAGGTTGGTTAATTGGTTTCTGTTGCAATACAAATTTGTTAAAGAAGTATTATTGGAAAAATCCAATGTGGTGAGTTGGTTTTCCCTACAATATATATGTGTTAAAGCTGTATTATTAGAAACATCCAGACTGGTTATTTGATTATTTATACAAATTAGCTCTTCCAATACCGTACAACCAGAAACATCCAGGGTGGTAAACTGGTTCTGTATAATTTCTAATTTTTTTAAGGCACTGCAACCAGAAACATCCAGGGTGGTTAATTGGTTATAATTACAGATTACCCACAATAAAGCAGTATTATTGGAAATATCCAGACTTGTTAATTGGTTATAATTACAATATAATCCAGTTAAAGCAGTATTATTCGTAACATCCAGGTTGATAAGTTGATTTTCATTACAATCAAAACTCAATAAAGCAGAATTATTTGTAACATCCATATTGGTAAGTTGGTTTCCCCAAATACGTAATTCTTCCAATGCAGTACAATTTAAAACATCCAGATTGGTAAGCTGATTGTCTCCGCAATTTAAACTCAATAATGCGGTATTCTTCGAAACATCCAGACTGGTTAATCTGTTCGCAGAGCATTTTAATCTTTTTAACTCACTACAATCTGCAACATCCAGGTTAGTTAGTTTATTTCCAGAACATTTTAAGTATTTTAAGACACTACAACCAGAAACATCAAGACTGGTCAGTGAATTAAATTCACAATTTAAACTTAACAATGTCGTATTATTGGACACATCCAGGGTGGTAAATTTGTTACTACCACAGGCCAATTCAATTAAAGCATTAGCATTTGAAACATCCAGGTTGATTAGTCGGTTGTCAAAACATATCAACTGTTTCAATTTAAAACAATTTGAAACATTCAGTCTGGTTAATCGGTTGCCATTACAAATTAATGTATTCAGGTTAACAAAAGCCTCAATACCCTTCATATCAACAATCCCAATCAGAGAAACATCTAATGAGACAATTGCTTCCGCTTCTTCGTTGCTAATCATACCATTACCATTCCTATCAACATTCTCATCAATCAGAGCATGCAGGAAGGCAGTGTCGGGAATTGTAATATGATTTGAGATTGTAAGCAATACTGAATCATAAGCACTTTCTATAAAGCATAAAGTCTGGGTCACATAGTACATGTAAATACCCGTGTCTGTCTTTACGGTTTCATAAGTTTTCCCTGTATGTAATAGATTGGTTAATAATGGATCTGCATACCATTTGAATTCGGCATTTAGCTCTCCTTCGACCTTTAGAATAGCTGGTGCCTTTCTATTTATTACAGTATCATGTCCTTTAGGAGGAGGTATCTCATACACAATCGAAAGAATTACTTCATTAGCTGCACTTTCACAACCATCTATTGATTGTGTTGCGTAGTATGTATATTTTCCGGGTTCTGTGTTTCCTACCGGAAACAGACCTCCCGTATGAACATGATTTTGAAGCTCCTTATCAGAATACCATCGGACATTGCTTCCGTTGATATATAGATCCGGGGAGCTACCATAAAGTATGATTGTATCTTCTGCTTCTGGTGTGGGAGTCGAGGATGTGAAATTTCCGAATTCATCCAATGGACCGCGACATGGATCTGAATCATCGCCATCTGATTCATCTGGACTATTCGGGCAATGGGTAGGTTTTGGTCCAATACCCCAGTTGTAATAACCATCCCCATCATTATCAGTGCACCGTATATCATTATCATTGAAAATCAACGAATTTACAGGTCCTTGTAATGATAGAACCGACATACTCAGTTTACCTGCAATAAAATATCCATAACCCCTATTTCCCCAGGACTCTCCCCAGCTATTCTTGCATAACCAGGCTGTTTGGCCTATCAGTGGACTGTTTTCATCTAAAGATATATATGATGTGGTATCATAACCTCCCACAAATAGATTGTCCCCTGCCTCAAGCACCTTATAACCTACAAGTAGTGCGCAATGCTCCCATAAATATATTAAGGCAGCCGTGGCTCCGGCAATTATTTCCCTTTTAATATCTTCTTCTACAACTACGGAATTCCAATATGCAATTTGAATCTGCTCGGATGGATTGCTGCATACCTCAGAACAATCCAGATCAGATTCTTTGTAAGGATAACATTCCTCTAATACAATTCCAGTATTAACCATAAAATCAAGTGCCTCTCTGGGTGATCCTCCATCTTCACATGATCCCTCCTGGCAAGAGACTAATTGTTGCTCTGATAAATCGTAATCCTTATGTCGGTTAAAGTATAGGTTTACCAACAACTCTGCTGCTGCAGTAGTTCCAAATGAATAACAACTGCCACAATTTCCCTGGTTCTTTACCGGAGTAATCCAATCTGATCCATGTCTGTTTTTCCAGCTGAATTCAGCTGGATATAGGGACTCTTGTTGTGTATAGTTTATTGATGGTGCGCCCTCAGTATCTGAATCCTCACTCAATGCTCCTGGCAGGACAAAGATACCTCCAACATAATATTCAAAACCTTGGAAATTTGGAATACTTCCACCAAACATTCTTTTCTTCTCCTGGTAAGATAGTCTTGAGATGGAAGTCTCCCCGGCCACCCAGGTCTGACCCAGTTTTTGAATATTCTGATTTATCCTGTCAATCTTATTTTTGGTCTGTTGAAATAACAGGGCACCTTTGGTTTTCGCCTGATATATATCCTCTTGACTAATGATGAATTCTTGCAAATAGATAGATGCATCAACAAGTTCTATTGATACCCGGGTCGGAATGATATTGTTTAAGATAGACGTCTCTTCCCCTGCTTCCTGAATTGAAAATTGTCTTGAGCCAGACAGAATGGGGAAGGTCTCATAAATGAGGTATTCATTGTAGTTTTTATCCATTAAGACTATACGGACCAGACTTGAATCAGAACGCAATATAATTTCTCCTGAGAAAGCCAACCCGCTAATGATCATAGATGATCTGAATGGTTCCAAAAGAGAATTTTCTGTAAGTAAAGTATCAAAATCAATCCTAATGCCGGCATTGTTTTGCAGTGCAGAAATACGGACCTCCTGGCAGATCAGAATTACCGGAAAGGTTGCTATAAGACAGAGCAGAATGACCTTTTTCATTACGTTTGTATACCAGGGAGTTTTCGACATCAAATTACAATCCAAAGCAATTCCTGTCTGTAAACTATTCGTCAAATACTATAACATATAATGCATCAGGTGCTTCTGGGGGTAGATGCCGGATTACCGTGGTTATCTGCAACATATTCGCTTGGGGAGAGCCCATACAATTCCCGGAAGCATTTGGAGTAATAGGCATGGTCGCTGAAACCAACTTCATAGGCGATCTGGGCGATATTGCGATTTCCCTTTTCAAGTAGCAACAAAGAGTGTTTCAATCGCAAATTCCGGATAAACTGGCTGGGGGAGAGCCTGGAAATTGCATTTAGTTTCCTGTAGAGCTGAGAGTTGCTCATTCCTGCCAGGCGGCTGAAAGATTCAACTGAGAAATCTGCATCTGTCAGGTGATTCTTTATGATCTCTGAAACTTTCTCAAGGAACCTTTTATCTGAATTGAGAACCTCCTTATCCGGAACCTTCAAAAAGAATTCGCGGCTAAATTTCTTTCGAAGTTTGTTTCGCTGTTCGATAAGATTCTTTACCCTGGCAGCTAATTCACTGGAATCGAAGGGTTTTACTAGGTAATCATCTGACCCTGTTTCAAGACTTTCCAGCTTTGTTGCCTGATCTGCTTTGGCAGTAAGTATAATGACCGGAATATGGCTTGTGCGCTCATCCTGCTTGATTGACTGGCACATCTCCAGTCCATTCATAACAGGCATCATCAGGTCGGTGATCACCAGCTCTGGAATGTTTTCTCTGGCTTTATCCAACCCCTCCTCTCCATTACAGGCTTCAAGGATCTGGTAGTTCGGTGCCAGGGATTGTGAGATATATTCCCTCAGGTCGGAATTGTCCTCAATAATGAGAATCAGAGGATTGTCCTTATGAGATCCTTCCATTAAATCTTTCCTGACCAATTTTTCATCCTCTTTTTCAAAAGAGACTGGTTCAACGTATGGATCTAATTCTGATTCAGATACAACATCCGTAATTTCATCCTCCCTGAAAAATTCTCTTGAAACAGGTAATACTACAGAAAATGTACTTCCTTTTCCAACTTCACTTTCCAGCTTGATCTCTCCCCTGTACAGATCAACAATTTCTTTGGTCAGAGCAAGCCCGATGCCTGTACCTTCCGTGAACATTCCCTCCTGGTTGACTACCTGATAGAACCTGTCAAATATATTATCTTGCTCATCGACAGGTATTCCGGGTCCGGTATCTGAAATGATAATTTTTGCTTGTGTGATATGTCCTTTCGATGGATGTGGAAGATAGATCAATGACACCCGAACTGAACCACCTTCGGAAGTGAATTTCAAAGCATTGGATATAATATTTGCCGTGATTTTTTCAACTTTATCACGATCAAAGAAAAATAGCTCCGGGTATTTTTCCACGCCAACCCTGTACAGGATTCCATTTTTCTCGGCCAGAGAAAGATATGAGAAAGCTACGGATCTGATAAATCCTGAAAGATTTCCTTCTGTAATTTCGAGCTTCATCCTGCCCGTTTCAAGCTTAGAAATCTCCAGCAACTGATTGATGAGCTGATGCAATCTTCGGGTATTCCGTTTTACTAAACTCAGAAGTTGTCTCTCCTGATCTTTCGACCTGCCTTCAGATTTCAAAAGGTCGTTGATTGGGCCTGCAATCAGGGTAAGCGGTGTCCGGAATTCATGTGAGATATTGGTAAAGAATCTGGATTTTACCTGATCCAGTTCACGGACATTCTCCTTCTCAATCCTTTCTACCTCTAGGGCTGTATGCATTTTTGCCCTGTTGACAAGGTAGCGCCAGATAACCATTCCAATACCTGAAAGAAGAAGAATATAACACAAATATGCCCACCAGGTGAGCCAGGGAGGGGGTAGAATATGAATGGAGAGAGTAGCTTCCTCCTCGTTCCAGATGCCGTCGCTGTTAGATCCGTTGGCTCTGAATATATACCTGCCGGATTTAAGTCTCGCATAAGTAACGGTATTTTGCCTTCCTGAATAGACCCAATCCCTGTCAAGTCCCTCCAGCATGTATTTATACTGATTCAATTCAGGTTGGATGTAATTTAACACAGCAAAACTCATGGTAAGATTATTCTGCTTATATGATAACCTGACAGATTTAGTGAATTGGACCGATTGCTGTAGCACTGAATTTTCAGAGGGTTTGATCTCCTGGTTATGAACCTTGAAACCGGTCAGTTTCATAAGTGGAACATGGGTGTTGAACCGAATGCTGTCAGGATGAAATGAGATCATTCCTCTTGTGGTGCCCATAAAGATTTCGCCCATGGAGTTTATTGCTGAAGAGTTCTGGAGCCAATTGCTGGGTATTCCATCCTGTGTGTTGAAGTTGGTAAAAGACTCTAAATGAGGATCAAAATTCGAGAGTCCCATATTCGTTCCCAACCACAGATTGCCCTTTCTGTCTTCCTGGATTCTAATGATAAAATTTGAAGGCAACCCATCCCTTACAGAATAGTTGTCCAGCTGAACTCCTGACTTCTTGTTCGGTTTTTCTGTCATCTTAAACAAGCCCATTGACATGTCACCGAACCAGAGTACACCCGTCTGGTCCTGATGAGTGGCGTAGAAATTTGCAAGGTTATGTCCAGTAGGCTTTGGGGCAACAAATTCGATCACATCACTTGCCATTACAGCATGATCTGATATCTTAATGAACGGGGGTATGATCTTAAAAACACCTCTGTTTATGGCCCATAATTCTCTCCGGCTAGTTTCATGGCGGACCTGCGCTTCAAATGAAAGAGTGTCTGTACTATTGGGATTGTCCACCAACTGAATGAAACAATCATTTTCCCGGTCGAAGTAACAGGGTGGAGCAGCCCGGCAAGCAATCCATAACTTCCCATAAGAGTCTTCAAAAATATAATTAATATGCATTCCGGGCAGGCTCGAACTATCTCCTGGTATAGATTGATACCTAATGTATTCCGGACTTCTTGCATCAGATTCGATTTGTCTGTATAGTCCGGATTCGGTCCCAAACCACAAGTCTCCCCTTGAATCCTCAAACATAACATGAATACCTGGCAGTCTATATTTTTCTATCACATTTTTCTTACGATTATACGTGTAATAATTGTTAGACCAATTGCCATAATACAGAGAGTCATCATTTACAAGAAAAATACAGCTATTGATGTTGGTAGAGGGTGGTTCAGGATTAAATACGGTGAAATTATCATACTCTTTAGTCAACTTTCTAATGCTGCTCCTGTCATAAAACCAGATGGTGCCCATGTTATCCTCAAATAATCCGCAACCTGAACTACTGTAACTGCCCAATTCATAAATTTCAGGATTCTTCCAATGAAATTTCAGTTTCAGATCATGACTGAATTTATAAATTCCATCAAAGGTTCTGATCCAGAAGTCCCCGCTTTGATCCTCAATAATATCGCATACGATTTGGTTGTTCAGCCGGTTCGGATCCCCTGGTTTAAAAAGACGCTGTTCAAATGTCTTATTTTTCCTGTTAAACAAATATAATCCGCACTGGCTGGTGATCCATAACCTGCCTGAGACGTCTTCATACATGTTACCCAGACCGCAGGGTATATTGTCAATATTTTCCAGGGATCTGGTCTCACTATCAAATTTGTATAATCTATTACCAATGGTTCGGATCCACATGGATCCGGATCTATCCAGCAGCAGTCCCATTAATCCCTGATGTTGCGTTCTATTTAAAAAATCGCAAGTTATTATCTCGGACATTGTCGCAGATCCTATTTCGAATTTTGAGAGGTCTCCACAGAATCCTCCCAGCCAAATGTTACCACGCTTGTCATCATGCATACTTGTCCATACTCTAGTCTTATACGCACTTCTGTCAAATTTTTCGGTGTACTTATCAAAGCGCACCAATCCCCGAGCGGTCAAAACCCACAGGTTTTTCTCACTATCTACTGTAAGACCTATTATATGATCCATTGGAATTGATCCGGGATCAAAAGGATCGTGGTGAAAAACCTTAAACTCCATGCCGTCATACCTGTATAATCCGTTTCTCGAACCAAACCATATAAATCCTTCACTGTCCTGAAGCATGCATATACCCCTGAAATTCAATAGTTCTCCGGTTAAGGGAATTTCTTCCATCCTGTAGTTTTCTTGCTGGGAATAGAGCGGTGGTGTAATGTAAAGCAGAAGAAAAGTCGCTACTAACAGTGTGATACGGATATGATTATCAATTCGACAATCCATGGTGGGGTGATGAGTGCACGCGCAGGATAAAAATAGGCTATTATCACCATAAAGTCAATTTATGAAATTGAAAATATTTAGGATAACCCTGGAAATGAATCGAATAACCTATTTCCCGATACAGAAATTCTTAAAGATATTTCCCAGGATCTCATCGTTGGTGACTTCACCGGTGATTTCTCCCAGATAGTGGAGGGCTTCCCGAATGTCCTGTGCCAGCAGATCGGATGGGAGGGAGGATGTTAATCCATCTGCCACCCTTGTGAGGCTCTCTGAAGCTGATTTTAGGGCACTGAAGTGCCTGATGTTGGATATCAGTACATCCTGATGCTTAATGCTTCCTACGTTGACCACATCCAGCAGCAGGTTGGTAAGACCATCAATGTTTTCACGCTTCTCAGCTGAGATGGATACGATATGCTCATTTTCGTTAAGTTGAATGCTTTGTTGGATCTGTTTCAGCTCAGGTTCTTTGATTCGGTCGGACTTATTCAATACCACCACAAGCTGCTTGCTACCCTCTGCCAGCTGATTGCGGATTGCTTCAAGTGAGCGTTGGATGATATGAATGTCATCGCTGGCTTCTGTGAGAAGCAGTACGATGGAGGATTGCTCTATTTTCTGATAGGTGCGACGTATTCCCAGGTTTTCAATGGTGTCGGCAGTCTCCCGTATCCCGGCGGTGTCGATAAAGCGGAAAGTGACGCCCTCCAGGTTGATGGTATCCTCGATAGAATCCCTGGTGGTTCCTTCAATATGGCTTACAATGGCCCGCTCTTCATTTAGAATGGCATTGAGCAGGGTAGATTTCCCCACATTGGGCCTGCCTATGATGGCCACAGGCACCCCGTTTTTTAAAACATTCCCCAGCTGGAAGGACTGGATCAGTTCATGAATCAGGCTGCTTATTTCATTGACCAGTGAAACCAGCTGCTTTCTGTCTGCAAATTCAACATCCTCTTCACTGAAATCAAGTTCCAGCTCTATCATGGAGATAAAATGGAGCAATTGTGCACGTAGTGCTTTGAGTTTATCTGAAAAACCACCCCTCAGTTGCTGAAGTGCTACCCTGTGAGCGCCTTCCGATTCGGCAGCTATAAGGTCTGCGACAGCCTCGGCCTGTGAGAGGTCCATTTTTCCATGGAGGAAAGCACGCTGGGTAAACTCACCTGGTTTTGCAGGTTCAGCCCCCTGGGAGATTAACAGTTCAATGATCTTCTGCTGGATGTATGTGGAGGCATGGCAAGAGATCTCTATGGCATCTTCGCCGGTATATGAGTGGGGTGCTTTAAAAAGGCTCAGCAGCACCTCATCGATGACTGTTTCTTTCTCGCGAATGGTTCCAAAGTGAATGGTATTAGGCGGTTGCTGGCTCAGAACCTTTCCTTTAGAAGCGGGTTTGAATATCCTTTCCACCATTCCTATGGCGTCCGGCCCACTGACCCTGATCACAGCAATGGCTCCACTCCCTGAGGTGGCTAAAGCGCATATGGTCGATTCACTCCTTAACATGACAGGAGTGCAAAATTAGCAATTATCTGATTACTTCTTTTTTCTTGGGTAACTCATGTGAATGGTGATCTTCTGATGGGGCTGATTGAGTTGAAACGAACAATCCTTAAATTTGGGAGCACGTAATTTAAACTTCGGATTTAATGAGAAACCGTATCCCTCCTTTGGAAATCCTAAAAACATCTCCATTTCCATATCGCAGTTAAGATCATCCATCACAGACACAGCATAGATTCCATATGGCACCTCTTCTATCTGAACAGTGAGAACTTCGTCCTTCATCTGATCTTTGCTAAACTGAATCTCTCGACCAGCATCGTGGGGAAAGCCTTTAGGCAAGGAGCTAATATTGATAGCAATCTGTCCCTCACAACTTCGGATCCCGGTAAATTCGATTTCCAATGTGGCAATAGAATCAGATTGTGCCATGAGTGGGATGCCCGCGCACAAGACAAGGAATATGAGGATCGACATGGCTCTGGTCATTCTCTTTCCAGGTATGCTACGGTGAAATAAGATTTACTGGTGGAGGTAACTGCCACTTTATTCATAACCATTTCAGAACTGCGGTTGTTGCTGTGATTACTGGCATACATATGGGTTACCATATACTTTCCTTCGCCTTCTTCCAGTTTCTTGAATTCCTTATTTGTTATGGTCTTGAACAGTTCTCCATCAAAATCATAGTATAAGGTCTTATGTACAAGATAGTTATCTTTATCCACCCATGAAACGGATCTGGCATACCCATACACATCCTCCAGATCAGTTGAAACAGGAGTGGATTCAATCATAAAACAGCTGTAACCATTTAGGTCTTCTTCGCCTTTTAACTCATATGAGAAGTCCTCCAGTCCGGGTGCCGTCATATTGGCATTGGAAAACTCACTACCCATGAAGCTTTTACTCTTTTCCTTGCTTACAATCCTCCTGGTTTTGCGTATTGCAGGAAGGTAAATCCACATATCATCGCTCTTTTCGGGGTAATCAAAGATCAGAATGCCCGTTCCTTTAACCTCAGCAGGAGAGATAAATTTAATAATCCTTTTTTCGGTACCGTCAGGTTCTGAAATGGAGGCCATTGAGTTTTTTCTGACCCGTCGATTCCCCTTCGAATCGGTAATGGTAAGTGTGGAGACAGCTTCGAAAGAGCTGACTTTTACCACATCATGACTTTTCTTAACGATATCCTTTGGATTCTGGGCACTTGCACTGATTGTGGTTAAGGCGGCGATTATTAATCCCACGGCTATTCTTCTCATAACTTTCATTTTTTTACTTTTTACTTTTGACTTTTTACTTTCTCCTTCTTCCGGCTCCAGGAACCGGGGTTTAAACCTTATGACAATGGCCGGTAAAATAACCAGGGCTCCTGCCAGACAACTCAGAATAGACACCACCACCAGTATCCCAAAGAAACGAATGGGTGTGAATGAAGAGATAATAAGCACAACGAACCCAACGATCACTGAAAGTGCATTGAAGATGATTCCTCTTCCAGTGGTGGTAATGGTGGTAATAACTGCTTCCCGGGCGGGCCTGTTCTTGTTTCGTTCCTCCCTGTATCTCCATAAGAAATGGATCGTATAGTCTACTCCAACACCAATCATAACAGAGGATAGCAAGGCAGTTGCCACATCAAGCCTGACGCCTGTTAACCCCATCAGACCGAAGAGAATAAGCATAGATATAGTTAGGGGTATAATTCCCAGGATACCGGCAGAAAAGGACCTGAATATGATGGATAGTAAAATGAATATCACCAGAAGCGCAATTCCAAGAGAAAAGATGGTACCCGATTGCACCTTGTTGGCCAGTTCGGCTCGAACATAACCGTATCCTCCAATCACTTCAACCGATGGATCATTGGCTGTTAATATCTCCAGGCGATCAATGATCCTATCCACAGTTTCATTGGTGGCATCGTTGATACGGATCATCAGGTGGCCATGTTCATAATTGAAATCCACCAGTTGTTCCAGTTCTTCGGGATCTCCATTCATGGAATAGAGTTCCATGTATTGAGCCACAGCCTCACGGCTGGGTGGTATTCTGTCATATAGCGGTTCGCCCGGATCATTTAAGGCTTTGCTGATTTCCCTGACTACTCCTGAAAACGCCATGGTAAGATCAATTGCCTCCATCTTCTCAAGCTCACTTCTGTAGGTTTCCATCCGTTGCAGAACAGCGGGGTCCAACATATCGCCCGAGAAGAGGACCGAAATATTTTCCGACCCACCAAATTTGCTGTTAATGATATTAGCAGCCTGTTTTACTTCATGTTTTTTAGGGAAGAAATTCTCCTCATTGGAGTCCACCCTGAGGAATATTATCCCTGTGGATATTAGAAGTGTTATGCCCAGGGCCACATAGGGTATTATTTTGCTTCTTCGGACCACGAAAAACGCAAACCTGGCCAGTGGATTTCTCTTATTGTTGATTCTTTTGTGGGCATGAGCTGCACGCGGGGACGACTTTTTTAACAGCGACAGAAGAGCGGGCAGCAACACCAGACTGTAGAAGATTGCAAACAGAATGCCAATGCTTGCTACAAGCGCCATTTGTCGGGCGGGGATCATGCTATGGGCCCATAAAGCAGAAATCCCTGCTATGGTGGTTAGTCCGGTCAATAAAATGGGTTTCCAGAGCGATCTGGTAATCTTGGCCGACATCTCATTCATATCTTCATCATTGCCAGCCGCATTCAGCTCCTGGTATTTGGCTATCATATGGATGCCGTAATCGTTTGCCACAGCAATAAGCAGAATAGGAACCAATAGGGAGATCAAATAGAATTTCCAGCCAAGAATTGGGATCATCGACAACCCCAGCAAGGCCGACATAACCACCACCAGAAAGGGAAGCCACACACCCCTCCACTGCCTGAATACCAGGTAAAGAAAAATGAGCATTAAAACCAGTGCTATGGGAATAAGAATCAATCCATCTCGCTTTATATCCTTATCAATGGCCTGTTTCAGGTAAGGGAGGCCTCCAAAATGAATTTTCTCCGCGCCTGGATTTTTGTCTAAAATGCTATGAATTTGTGCAAATACCTCGTCTTCATTGGCATCCGTCTCCAGTGTTGCCAGGATAGCAGTAGCCTTAAAATCATCGGAAACCATCACCTTATAAACCATATCATTTTCCATGATCACAGATCGCAGTTCCTCTCTTTGCTTGTCATTTTTTGGAATGCGTTTTACAGTGGGCTCAACATACATGACCCCATCTTCACCATAAATTCGGTTTGATCCAAAAAGTGAAGAGGTTTTGCGAACCCCACTGATCCGGCTTATATCCTTCACTACAGTTTTTACCCGGTTCAGCGTCTCCTCTGCAAGAACATCGTCGGTTTCAAAGATCATCATGATCAGGTCCTGGTTTCCAAATACCTCTTCGATCCGATCTGTGTTCACCATGGAGGTCATGGACTTGGGAAAGTAATTTTTCAGATCAGGATCCACTTCCAGATTCAGTAATACTGTAGAGGTTGCAAGGGTGAATACCAACGATATCCCGATAATCCACCATCTATACTTAATAATTTTTTTATCCATGCTACTCTTTAATTAAAATGATATTTTCAAGGATAGATATCCCGCGTTTAACACTGGTCCCACAAGGTCATAGAGGGAATTCTCCGGTCCATATAACCCTGCATATCCGGCCGAAACCCGAATACCATCAGAGGGAAGCCAGGAAATACCTGGCTGTACAATCCACTCTTCGGTCGTGAAATTATATATCACAGGTAAGGTTAATTCCAGGCGGTCCTGCCATAAGTTTCCTTTCAAAACTGTAAATGCAGTGTGATAAAACTCATCCAACTGATAGTTATATAACCGGTTAAACGCTCCAATCTGATCCCTGATTACTCCGTCTATAACATCCATCGTTATGGGAGAACCTGCCATCATCAGTTGTAGAAATTGATCCTGTCCGGCCGAGAGGGAAGGATCAGCATTTGGAGACTCGTAATCCAGAATATACTTTCCATAGTAACCTGCGATCCAAGTAACATAAGATCCCGATCGTTCAATCTCTGCAGTGTAGGAAAGTTCCGGAAAAGGAAGATATTCATGGGCTGAATGCGATCTCTGTGTTTGTTGCCAGGCACCTTCTGCCCTTAAAATCCAGGAGCCTAAGGGGACCGAAAGGTCCATACCCAGTGATCGGATTTTATAAGCCGTTTCATTTATATTAAGAGCCTTGGGCTCCATGCTTTCTTCTTCCAGTTCCAATGAATTGAAGGCAATACCGGGCCAATGGTTATATCCATCAAACCAGTATAGCGACAGATCTATTGCTGATGCATGGAGATCAAAATTTAATCCATAGCTTCCTTCCTTAAGTTCCACACCGGGGAAATCCGGTTCCAGAAAAGTGACATAGTCGGGCATGGGGACTGGATCGATAAGCAAAACACTGGATTGATATATAGGCTTCCAGGTCCCTGTCAGTTTCATAAATGGTCCCATGTGGATGCTTCCCTGCAATCCCCAGAACCCTAATTTCATATCATCTTCATCGGGAGAACGAACGGTGGGATCCAGGGGAGTTATTTTCTCCGTGGGGTTGAAAACGGTTCCTTTGCCCCAGGGTGTAATCATCTTGCCAAACTTTAAGGAGACCGGTCCCGTGTATAGATCCACATAAGCTTCCCTGATATCTATCTTTGATATTTCTTGTTGCCATTCTGTTCCGTATCTGAATCTGATGTCAGCTTTTGCGTGTGCCCGGGATCCCGCTTTTGCATTTAGCAATATTCCCACCTGACCATAGGCACTCTGGAAATAGGGTGATTCACCTGTTGGTGTTTTCCCTATATAACCTACAGACCTTATGAATCCGCCTATGGAAAGGGACTGTGGATTATTAAATCCCTGTGCATCGGTTGTGGAAGATTCAAAAAGACCCTGTGAAAATAGCGGGCCAATAATTGAAATTAAAAACAAAACTAAAATTCCCCTCATCTTATGCTAATGTTTAGACAAAATTAACTTGTAGGCTGCTTCCCATCGTCCGGTATGCGCGGAACGGACCAATGTTTGAACCATTGGTGGTCCAGTCCTACAAGTCTGAACCATGTGAAATATTTATTGCTAATTTTGAGGTTATGAACGAATTGATTGAATCCCAGCGCAATTACTTTCAAGAAGGGCACACCAGGTCGCTAAAAGCTAGAAAACAGACCCTTCGTAAGCTTCACAATCTTTTATTGGAGAATGAGACTTTATTGGCTGAAGCCATTTATAAGGATTTTAAGAAGAATCGCATGGTCACGGTTGAAAATGAACTAAGTCTCCCTTATGGGGAGATCAACGTGGCCATTCGCAGGCTCCGCAAATGGTCCAGGTCGCGACGCCTTGTTACCAACCTCTCCAATTTCCCAGCCAGTACTAGGAGCATACCGGTTCCTTACGGAGTCACACTTGTGATCGGCCCCTGGAACTACCCCTATATGTTATCGCTGATTCCGGCCATCTCCTCTCTGGCGGCAGGCAATACGGTGGTATTAAAACCCAGCGAGGTTACGGCCCATTCCTCTGCTGCACTTGCCAGCATCATCAATTCAAATTTCCCGCGAGACCTGTTTTATATGCAGGAGGGTGGTGTGCCGGAGACCACAGCTCTTCTAGAGCAGAAATTTGACAAGATATTTTTTACCGGAAGTACCACGGTGGGTCGGATTGTGATGAAGGCAGCAGCAGAACATCTTACACCGGTGACCCTTGAACTTGGGGGCAAGAATCCGGTGATTGTGCTGCCGGATTGTAATCTTAAAAGAACTGCCCAGAGGCTCGCCTGGGGGAAATTGCATAACAATGGGAATGCGTGTGTATCGCCCGATCATGTTTATGTACATGAGGATATCAAGGATGCACTTATTGCGGAAATAGTAAAAAATCTAAAAAAAATCACTGGATCAGATTCGCGCACAAGCCCGCTTCTTCCCCGAATGGTAAATGAAAAGAACTTTGACAGGGTCCTGAGGCTCATCGATCCCGCAAAAGTGGTAGCGGGTGGAACCAGTGATCGTGAGGAGCGCTATATTGAGCCCACTGTGATGGATGGGGTTACACAGGATGATCCAATTATGAAGGAGGAAGTATTTGGCCCTGTGCTTCCCATACTCACATACAGCAATCTGGAATCTTTAGTTGAGACCCTTAAATCGCAACCAGCCCCGCTGGCTCTTTATATCTTTACCAGGAACTTACGAAAAGCCCGGAAAATCATGACTGAGATCCCCTCAGGTGGAGGTATGATCAATGAAGTAGTCATGCACTTTATCAATATGAATGCACCTTTTGGTGGAGTGGGTGAATCAGGTATGGGAAATTATCACGGGAAAGCAGGATTTGCCACATTCAGTCACTTTAAAACCGTAATGTCAAAGCCCACCTGGTTCGAACTTTTTCTGAAGTATCCACCCCACAGGAAGATATATCTGAAAATTTACAGATCAATTATTGGAAGAAGACTCATGAATTTCTGGCACTGATGGTCTTAAGATATTCACTTGGGGTTGATCCGGTCTTTTCCTTGAAAATGGTATTAAAGCTGGACTTGGAATTGAAGCCCGAATCGTAGGCGATGGCCAGGATGGTGAGGTGTTTATATTGCGGGTTCTCCAGTCGCTGTTTCACTTCCTCTACACGGTAGTCGTTCACCAGGTTATAAAAATTCTTACCAATGTGCTCATTGATGATCTCTGACAGGACGTGACGTGGAATGTCAAGTTGTCTTGAAAGGTCGTAAATGGTCAGTTCACGGTCCTGGTAGGGTTTCGACTTTTTCATATGTTTCTCAACCTTCTCCACATAACCTCTGATATCCTCTTTCTTTAATCCTGAACGCTGATATTTTTTCGAATCCTGATTGTTGTTTTCGGGTTCTCCATTCTCTGTATATCGCACGACCTCCTCAAATATGACTGGCTGATTGAACCCAAATATGCCAAACAGGAAAGTAAGAATTGTTAGTCCGATAAATGAGATCTCATAGGGATCGAAATTCATAAATCCTACCATAATGTCTATTCCGCCAAAGATAAACATGATCACATACCCTGCATAAAAGGTGATGGAGAGTCCGAGCAGCCATTGAAGTGTTATTCTGCCTGTGGAATAGGAAACAAGCTGCTTCAACCTCTTTTGATGCCGGTGTATTTCAACAAATGTGGCAATAGAATATGCGGTTATTGATACGAAAAAAGTAATTGCATATACAATGCGAAAAGAGACAAAACTATCCCTTACCAGGAATCCATGAGTTCCCTGCATTACCCTTTGATCAATAAAGACAAGCGAGGCTATCAGAAAGATAAAGAAGGGGGTAAAGTGCCAGAGATAACGTGGATCGAACCGCGGTTTCTCGGTGGTCATCCATTTTGCATAGAGCAGGAGCAACGGGCCATATATAAAAGGCATTATTTTAATGGGATACAACTCCACCAATGTCTCGTTTATCAGAACGATAACCATCTCAATACAAATGATTAATAGCCAGGCAGCCAGGACCTGATTTGCAAGAACGCGTGGCTTTCTGGTGGCAATTAAAATGCCGGCAAAAAGTGTCTGTGAGATACCAATGTAGAGGATAGCTTCCATATTTAAATGTACAAATATTTTATTTACATTTGACTTTCAATCAACAACCTAAATCATACTTTTCAGATGAGTGTTTTACTAAATAAAAAGTCAAAAGTAATTGTCCAGGGATTTACTGGCAGTGAAGGAAGTTTTCATGCGCAACAAATGCTGGAGTACGGAACCAATCTTGTGGGTGGTGTAACACCAGGTAAAGGAGGTCAGGAGCATCTGGGTAAACCGGTATATGATACAGTTCTTGAAGCAGTTGAACAATCGGGAGCCGACACTTCTGTAATTTTCGTACCACCCGCTTTCGCAGCCGATGCAATTATGGAAGCGGCCCATGCCGGGATCAAACTTATAGTATGCATTACAGAAGGCATTCCAACTTCAGATATGATCAAGGTGAAATCCTATCTTGAGAATCACGATTCCCGTTTAATTGGCCCCAACTGTCCCGGTATTATTACGCCGGGAGAGGCGAAGGTGGGAATTATGCCCGGATTTATTCATAAGGAGGGAATTATTGGAATTGTTTCCCGGTCGGGAACCCTGACCTATGAAGCGGTGGACCAGATTACCAAAACGGGCCTGGGTCAATCCACCTGCATTGGAATAGGAGGTGATCCCATCATCGGTACCACTACGCTGGATGCTATCAAACTGCTTATGGATGACCCGCAAACCAAAGGCATCATTATGATTGGTGAGATTGGTGGTAGCATGGAGGCAGAAGCAGCCTACTGGATCAAAGAGCATGGTACCAAACCAGTGGTTGGATTTATTGCAGGACAAACTGCACCAAAAGGACGCAGAATGGGTCACGCAGGAGCTATTATCGGAGGAAAAGCAGATACAGCTGAAGCCAAGATGAAGATCATGGAAGAGTGTGGCATAAGTGTGGTAGTGTCACCTGCCGAAATAGGTGGGAAGATGGCCGAGTTGTTGAAATAATAAACAAAAATAGAGAAAGATGGATCTTTTAAAAGGAAAAGTAGCATTAGTAACAGGAGCCGCCAGAGGGATTGGCAGGATGATAGCTCTTCGATTTGCCCAGGAGGGAGCTGATGTAGCATTTACGGATCTCTCCAGGGACGAAAATATGGAAACACTGGAAAAGGAGCTGATAGCTCTTGGTGTTAAATGCAAAGGGTACGTAAGCGATGCAAGTGATTATGATCAAACTCACCAGGTTGTAGACCAGGTGGTTGCCGATTTTCAAAAGGTGGATATACTTGTTAATAATGCTGGGATCACAAGGGACACTCTTCTTATGCGTATGGAAGAAGATATGTGGGATCTGGTGATCAAAGTAAACCTGAAATCAGTGTTCAATTTCACCAAGGCGGTTCAAAAGTACATGTTAAAGGCAAGAACAGGATCAATTATCAATATGAGTTCGGTAGTTGGTGTCAATGGAAACGCAGGGCAGTCCAACTATTCAGCCTCCAAAGCCGGAATCCTCGGATTTACAAAGTCGATTGCTAAGGAGTTGGGATCCAGGAGTGTACGCTGTAATGCCATTGCGCCGGGATTTATAATAACTGATATGACTGGTAAGCTTCCCGAGAATGTAAAAGCAGAGTGGATCAAGACCATTCCCCTTAAACGCGGAGGATTGCCTGAGGATGTGGCCAATGTTTCACTATTTCTGGCTTCCGACCTCTCTTCTTACATGACCGGCCAGACCTTGCAGGTTTGTGGTGGAATGAGCGTGTAGCAACTTCGTAGAAAGTATAAAGTGGAAAGTGGAAAGTATAAAGTTAAAAGTAATTGACATCAGAGCACGGTCATTTTTTCTATTCTCATTAATTTCACTGGCATTTCATGGGTGTGCCGGCATATACAGTGTGGTTGAATTTGAAGTGCTTGAACCGGCCACAGTTAGCTTTCCCGATCACGTAAGTCAGCTGTTAGTTATAAACAGGGCACCCTTCACAATGGATGTCTTTAAGGAAGAGGACAGGGAGGGAATGGAAAGAGAACACCTTGTGATTGTTGATACCCTCATTTCCAATAATACGTTGCGCGGCTTACAATCGGTGCTAAAGGAATCTCCCATTGAGAGGTTTCATCATCCCATCTGGTTTTCGGAACGGAGAGGGGATACCACTGCATTGGAGGATATGATTCTTACCAAACCGGAAGTAATTGCATTATGCGAAAAATATACGGCTGATGTAGTGATCAGTTTCGAATCCTATACCCTTGACCTGGCTGAACATTATGACTATTATTCAGATTCTCCCAGTATGGTTCTGAATCACTATTATGAGATTTCGAATGAGGTAAAGTGGAACATTCACTTACCCATTAATCCCATGCCTTTTGATACATATTCAACCATTGACACCATCTATTTTTCAAGTGTACTGGATGGAGAGGTTATTCCAATTCCTTCAATGATCGGGATGATTGCTGAGCTTTTTTACAACAGTGGAACTAAATACGGAAGATACCTGGTACCGGTCTGGTATCAAACATCGCGAACACTATACAAAGGAAAAGGAGACTCACTGAAACTGGCCTCTAAATATACAGATAGGGGTGAGTGGGAAGATGCATTTGATATATGGAACGATCTGACAGAATCACCCGACAGCATCATGGTTTCAAAGGCATACCACAACATGGCTATCTTTTATGAACTGGAGGATAACCTGGATTCGGCCAGCTATATGTTGGATAGGGCCCTTATGTACGATAGCCTTGCAGTGGTGGGAAACTACAGAGAAGAGCTTGATATCAGGGTCTTAAACCAAAATGAGGTTAGGAATCAGGTGGATTAGTACGTAGTATATTAGTCTCAGTGGGTAGTAGATAATACTCAGTAAAAAAGAAGAAAAGGATGTATAATACGATATTTGTTGTTTTAATTGGTGTACTTGTTTTTGGCTATGTTCTTGACAGGGTTCTGGATTCTTTAAACCTGAAGCATATACTGCCCCAGTTACCGGAAGAGTTATCGGGCATCTTCGACCCGGAGGAATATGAGAAGAGTCAACTATACAAACGGGACAATACGCGATTCTCGTTTGTCACGAGCACTGTGAGTGTGATTGTAATGCTGCTTATCTTTTTCATGGGTGGTTTTGGCTGGCTGGACCGATGGATCTCATCCATTACCGGAAACTACATTGTGCATGTATTGCTCTTTTTCGGATCAATGGCCCTTGTGAGCGATATCCTCACGACTCCTTTTTCAGTATATGGCACATTTGTGCTTGAGGAGCGTTATGGATTTAACCGCACCACAGTCAGAACCTTTTTACTTGATAAGTTAAAAGGATGGTTTTTAGGAGGTTTGATTGGTGGTGGGCTCCTGGCTTTGATTACCTGGATCTATCTGCTCACCGGCCCCATATTCTGGTTAATTATCCTTGGGGTGGTTTCCCTCTTTTCCCTCTTTATGATCATGTTCTATTCCAATTTGATTGTCCCTCTCTTTAATAAGCAGACACCCCTTGAAGAGGGTTCGCTCCGATCCAAAATCGAAAAATTTGCTTTAGCAGCAGGATTTAAGCTGGATAACATCTATGTGATGGATGGCTCCAAAAGGTCAAGCAAAGCCAATGCCTACTTCACTGGATTGGGCCCAAAAAAGAGAATTGTACTGTTTGATACACTGATTAAGGACCTGGAGGAAGAAGAGATTGTAGCTGTCCTGGCCCATGAGGTGGGTCACTATAAAAAAAAGCATACAGCCACAGGTTTTATTCTCTCTACCATTCAATCAGCCATAACTTTCTACCTCTTTTCACTGTTTGTCGGAGTAGATAGCTTCGCAGTTGCCCTGGGAGGGGAGGAGGCATCGTTTCACCTCGGATTGATTGCATTTGGAATACTCTATTCGCCCATATCCATGTTGATTGGTCTGGGTACAAATTTTTTCTCCAGGTACAACGAGTACCAGGCCGATCGTTATGCCGATGAGAAGTATGATGGAAGTAAATTGATTTCATCCCTGAAGAAGCTTTCGAAGAACAACCTGAGCAACCTGACTCCTCACCCGGCTTATGTATTCTTTCACTATTCACATCCGACACTTCTGCAGCGAATCAGGGCTTTAAAAAAATAGCCTGGATTTTGGCTTTGACATCTGGCCAACAATTCGCTACCTTTATTGGATTCCTGATCAATGCCATTCCTGCATCAAGCAGGATGTTTGATAAGACAGCCATTAAAAGACGCAATTTCATAGCCGGAATTGGATCTGTTCCCCTCCTTGTGAACAGCAGGGATGTTGCTATGAATAAAAGGATTTCTCCGGAGCCTCTGTCCAACAACGAAAGTGATTTGCTAAGGCTGGGCATCATTGGGTTCGGGGCCAGGGGAGAAGCTCTTGTTAAGACTGTCACAAAGGAACTCAACATCGAATGGCACGGAGTTAGTGACGTTTACAATAAGCGGCTCGAAACGGGAGTGGCCATTGCGGGTACAAATGCCCGGGGCCATCAGAATTACATCGATCTGCTCGACCGCGAAGATATTGACGCAGTGATCATTGCCACTCCAGACCACTGGCATGCAAAGATGGCCATCGATGCAGCCCAAAGGGGGAAGCACATCTACCTGGAGAAATGCATGACCCGCACCGTGGATGAAGCCGTTGCTTTAAGGGATGCGATCAGGCAAAGCGGAGTAGTTTTTCAATTGGGTCACCAGGGAAGGCAGCGCGATCTGAATCACAAAGCAAAGGAACTGATTGGAAAAGGTACCATTGGTCAGATCACACTGATCGAAACCACTACCAACCGGAACGATTCGCCGGGAGGATGGAGCAACGGCAATGAGGAGCGAGCAAGCCCGGAGACGGTCGACTGGGGCCTGTTTCAGGGAGACTCATCCGGGCAATCCGGGTTTAGTCGGGAACGTTATTATAATTGGAGGTCTTACTGGGACTATGGTACGGGTATGTCAGGCGATCTCTTTTCTAACGAATACGATGCTGTTAATTCCATACTGGACCTTGGTATTCCGAGTTCCGCCATGGCATCTGGTGGAATCTACTACCACCATGATGGCAGAGAGGTTCCGGATGTGTTCCAGGCAGCTTTCGAGTTTCCCGATAGAAGATTTACCCTGCTCTACAGCGGCACACTGGCAAGCGGTATTCCACGCGGGACTCTGTTCATGGGAAGAGATGCTACCCTGGAACTGGGCAGATCTCTGACGGTCTGGGCTGATAAAGACTCCTTAAAATACAAAGGCAGAATCGAATCTGCAATGATGGATCCCAGCACCCCCTTTATTCGTTACGACAAGGAACAAATTGATGTGGATGCCATTTCATCACCTACTTCAAAGTACCATGCAGACCGTGGACTGGTGGAGACCTATAGTGCCGGAAAGCGGATAAATACGCCCTATCTTCACTTGGCAGAATGGCTCCGTTGTATAAGAAATGGAGGACTGACCAGCTGCAATGTGGAGAGGGGTTTTGAAGAAGCAATAGTTGCTCATATGGCAACCATTTCTTTCCGCGAAGAGAGGAAGGTACACTGGGATGTTCAGAATGAAAGAATTATATAAATCCAGGCAACATCAAATTTACCCACATAAAACAGACAACAATGAACACTAGCCGCAACATGAACAGACGCAAATTCCTGCATAACACTGCCGTTGGCACTGCTGCAGTCGGATTGTCATCACCAGCCATAAACCTGATGGCCAGGGAAATACCAAAGAAAGCAATGGGCAAGGTTGGATTGTACAGTATCACCTTTTTGGGGGTATGGTACAAGGGAGAAGCTCTCACCCTGGACGAGATGATGATTAGAGCAAAGAATTACGGTTATGACGGAATCGAGATCGATGGAAAGAGACCCCATGGCAATCCACTTGATATGCCCACTGCCCGGTGTAAGGAGTTGAAGACAAAAGCAGCTGATTTGGGTTTGGACATTTACGCAGTATCTGCCAACAATGATTTCAGCAGTCCGGTTCCCGAGTATCGGGAGTGTCAGATAGTGTACCTGCGAGAATTGATGCGCATGACCTCCGACCTTGGGGTAAAGCCTCTGAGGGTGTTCCTGGGGTGGCCCGGGGTTACCTTGCATCCCACAGGAGGCAGGTATGATATTGCCAGGGAGAGCTGGCAGCAAGCCCATTACCAGTTTGAGCCTGAGCAGATATGGGATTGGTGCAGAGAGGGTCTGATTGAGAGTGCCTGGTATGCCGGAGAATACGGCGTGACCCTGGCTCTGCAGAACCACAAACCTGTGATCAACGACTGGACGGATATGATTCGCATGATCAATGAGGTAGACTCACCTCATTTAAAAGCATGCCTGGATGCACCTATCATGGACGACAAGAGCCCTGAGAATATTAAAAAGGCTGCCCAGGCGGTGGAAGGATTGCAGATGTTATCTCACTTTGGAGGAGAATTCGACAGAGATGCCAGCGGAAAGATTGTGGATACCCAGGATCATAGTGATCACGGGGAGAGAGCGGCTGAACAAAAGGCGGAAACCTATCTGCCCGAATTTGTAAAAGCCATGAATAATATTGGATACGAAGGATACTATAGCTATGAACTCTGTCACCCGCTGCCGGTGGTTAATGGCGAAAAGGTGGGGATCGACTTCGT
>JAOZUK010000039.1:29533-31371 GCA_029938715.1 Bacteroidales bacterium
AACTCTGTCACCCGCTGCCGGTGGTTAATGGCGAAAAGGTGGGGATCGACTTCGTTGAGAAGAATGCAAAACTTGCGTGTGAAATGATGAAGGGGCTGGTACAGGGATAGGGTGCAAATTCCTTTGCAGGCCTCATATTGCAGAACCCTTGGAGTCAAATGTGAACAACATGACCCATCCGGATGTTTATTCTAAAGGGTCACGAATATCCTGTTATTAAATTAACCGCATATGAAATCACTTTTTACACTACTATTTGCCATTATTCTATCCTTAAGCCTGATGGGGCAGCAGGATACCAAAGAGCTCAAGGACATCAAAGAACTGATGGATCTCAAGGAACAGCGCTATGCAAAAAAACATCGCGTCAGCAGCACAGATTTCCCATCAAGGGATTATCCCCGACAATTCATACATAAGCAAGTCTCCTCACTTAAGGCTGGAAATGCATCCGAACAGAAAATGGATAGCCTCCTCTGGGAATTATATGATGCGGGAAGCTCCAGTTGGGCGTTAAGCGACAGAGAACTATTTACGTATGATTCCAAGGGAAATATGACAACCTATGTTTGGTTTGTATTTGACAGCGTGGAAATGAAAATGCTTCCCTTTGACAAGGAAACTGTAAAACATGACGATGCGGGAAATCCCACCGAAATCATATGGCTTATCTGGGATAATGAATCAAGTCAGTGGCTGAACTGGGGGAAGTTCCTAATTAGCTATGATGGGGAAGGAAACCTGATCCAGGAAATTATTTCAGACTGGGATCCTGATGGCAATCAATGGCTGGAAGGAGCACAATTGGATATGAGCTATGATGTTGAAGGAAACCAATTATCGGAGACCTGGACTGTCTGGGATGAAGATAGTGCGAAACTGGTCCCCGCCTATAAAGAGGAGTACCTCTACGAAGATGGGAAACTGACAAGTATAAATGAATACGGTTGGGAAGAGGGAGTCTGGGTACTGTTTTTCAGAACTACATATACCTACGACTCCTCAGGGAATCTGAACGAAGAGCTCACCCAGGCCTGGGATTCAGACGGCGAGGTATGGATCGATTTTGGCAAGACTTTATATACTTACAATGAGAATGATAAACTGATCCTGGAGGAAGTATGGGAATTTAGCTGGACACAATTTATAGTGGCTAGGACTTGGCAGTATACTTACGTCTGGGATTCTGATGGAAATATGACAGAAAGTGTAGACATGAGCTGGGATGAAGGATCAACTAAAGGGACAAATTCCTGGCAGAATAGCGTCAAATCAGAATGGACTTTCAATAAGGACTTCACAATATCTGATATTTATGCAGCTTATTGGTTCTTTCAGGATATCACTGAACAAATCTTCGTGCACATGCCTGTTTCAGAGACCGGGTATGTCTATGTGGACGGAGATTGGGTGATGGATTTCAGGCAGTCAGCTTACTATTCGGATTTTGGCGCTTCAACCGGTATTGAGGATAGAGAGGAGACATCTCTTAAAATCTTCCCTGTTCCAGCTTCTGAAACGCTCACCATCAACTGGGATGATTCATACTCTAATCTCAGGTTTGAACTTTACGATCTGACAGGCAAACGGGTGATTTTACGTGCCATTGATAACAATGAAACCATTGGGGTAAATCACCTTTCGGAAGGAATATACCTTTATAAATTAAGTAACAACAACCAACTTATTTACAGCGGTAAGATTAGTATAAGGTAGCAATCAACACCGAATACTTGAAATAATTAAAAAGTCCCGGGAAAATACACCCGGGACTTTTTATTTGGAGCGGGAAAGGAGGTTCGAACTCCCGACCCTCAGCTTGGGAAGCTGATGCTCTA
>JAOZUK010000425.1 GCA_029938715.1 Bacteroidales bacterium
TCAGCGCCACAAAAACCATCAGGATATTGGCCTTGTAGGAAATGGCGACAAACCCCTCGTAGTGGACGAACACGCCGAAAAAGGAGCCGTATAATATCAACAGGTCAAATATGAAGATGGTTGCGGATTTTGAGGGTTTCATTATTCTCGAAATAGAGCCGAAGGACAGTGGGGGCTTTTTTTAGTGCATCAATATTGTACTTGACAACGGATGGGGCGGTCGGTAGATTCCATCGATGCGCTTCATAAGAACCGAAAAATAAAAAGATAATCTGGCATCCTTCATTTGCCGGTTTACACTTTTACTTAATTCCGGAAAAAAACGAAACCCTACAATCGTGAAGAACTTGTTGGTTAGAGGTCATGGGCTATGGAGTAATCCCCCACATATCTTTATCCTCAATCCTAGTCTGAAAACGTACATAGCTGTAAGTACATGAAACAACAAGCAAACTTAACCATAGACATTTCAGCCTTCCGGGAGTACCCTATACTCGAATATTATTAACCGAGCATATAGGGGGAGGAATGTCTGAGTTTAAAGCTGAGTTGTTACAATCCGATAAATTGATAGAAAATGAACCCGTAATATCAAACATGATACCACGTGGTAACAAATTTTTGCGCCGCCATGATCTAACACCTTCCATCCGGTTATATATAGCGTTCATGGCAATTTCAGCCAGGGCGACTGGGACATGGGGGAAAATAACTGAACTGTCACAACAGTTTATGATTTCCCGCATGTTTGTTTATATGCTGGCCAATACGTTACAAGAAACAAGTTTGGCTGTTTTTGGAGTGAACATACCCACCCCTGCCGTAGCCAAAGAACTGACATATCGTTACATGCTGTCTCTGAGGTTAGAGGGCAAATGCAGTATTGGAGCAATATCCACAATCATGAAACGCTTCGGAATAGCTATTGCTGCCCAAGGATCAATTAGTCAATATTTGCAGCGTTTTGGGTCCTTATTGCCGAATACTCTAGAAAACAGCGATGACGAAGTTAAATTGGTCGTTTTTTTGGCCGACGAGATTTTTGCAAAGAAAATCCCCATCTTAGTGACTGTTGACCCAATTAGCTCGGCAATCCTGAGAATTGAACTTGCTGATTCCCGTAAAGTTAATGATTGGAAAAACCATTGGGAATGTATACAAAAAAACGGCTTCATTGCAACGTATTTGGTCACAGATGAAGGTAAAGGTTTGACCGGAGCCCACAAAGAGGCTTTGGCCGACATCATCAGGCAACCGGATACTTACCATGCAATCGCGCACCAATTAGGCCAATGGGCTGATAGACTGGAAACATCAGCATATGGCGCTATTCAAAAGGAGTTCGATTGTTATGACACGCTCGATTCTGCCAGAAGTGATGAAGTCATAAACAAAAGGATCGATGCATATGATGAAGCGGTAAAACTCGCCGATGAAGCGATTGAACTATATGAAACCTTCCTTTTTCTCTATATCAGCATCATTGACGAGCTTAAGCTTTTTGACAGCAATGGTAATCTTCGCAACCGCAAAGAGGCAGAGGAAAACATTGAAGTCGGCTTGTCCCTCATCGAAGAATTAGGACACAAAAAGATCATAAAAGCAGTCAATAAGGTTCGTCGCACCATGCCGGGGTTGCTTAACTACTTTGATCTTGCAATATCAGTCCTCCATGATCTATCGAGTCTCCCTATTGATCAAGAAGCATTGAAGGCTCTTTGTGTAGCTTGGCAGTGGGGAAAGGGGTCCATCAAATCAAAAAAGACCAAAAGACGCAATTTCTGCGATTTGAATGAAAACTTTTGCCTTGAAATTGCAACTGGTTATCTCCAGGATGAGTATGAGGCTGTCAAAGAGCAGGTATATCAACAATTAGATCAGATTGTTCAAAGTTCGGCCTTGGTTGAATGCATAAATTCAATAATCAGACCTTACTTAGATCGATCCAAAAGCAACGTAACTCAGGAAACGCTTAACCTGATTATGTTTTATCATAACCACAGGCGGTATGTGGACGGCAAAAGAAAAGGGCAGACGCCTATGGAAATATTGACTGGGAAGGAACAAAAAAAGGACTGGATAGAACTCCTCTTTGATGCAGTAAGGGAGAAAGATCCCACCCTTTTGGTTCCCAGCAAATAATTTTCTTTAAAGCATCCGCATAAAAAAAGTACATGCTGGTTGGCTGACGCTACAGGTTTGCCCAAAATAACGTTCGTCAAAAGTGTAAACTACTTTTGTGCTCATATGAAGGATGCCGCCAGTACGATTGATAATCTTTTCATTTTCCTGTCTCCTATGTCATTCAAGTTCTTTCATCATCCGTTGAATCTTCTGCTCTCAATATTATTAAGAGTGTAGATGGGGACGTCTATGATTTTATGCTTTTGAGTCGATCAACTCGAAGCGATTCTCTCTTTCGATTTGTTGCCCCCTCATGGATGAACGACTTACTGCCGATTGCCCTATATTTAGCCTTCTTCCAATCTGTATGGTCGTCATGCCAAGCCTTCTATGCGCCCAAAAACATAGAAGGCTTCTCGCTCGAACGGTTTGTGGCGATTTCCCGAACGCCATTACCTGCTCTATTTCCATTTCCAGCACCTCTGCAAACCGTTCCTTTACTCTGTAGAAATCATAACCCCTGGCTTTTAAATCGTATTTCTCCTCAAATTCCTCCTCAGCGGACTTGAGTGGGAAAGGGGGGAAAGGGGACAGGTCAATAATACTCCTTTGATCATGAGACCGAGGTCATGG
>JAOZUK010000426.1 GCA_029938715.1 Bacteroidales bacterium
TCTGGGCCATTTTATTAACTCCTTTCTCAAAGAGCGATGTTGTATAGGAACCTTCTGGTCGCTCCCTGTTCCTGTCATCAATAAGTTGCTGAAGACTTCCTATGAAAGAGAGGCCGGATGGTTGATCCTTCTCAAAGCAGGTTTCATTCCCGGTGTGACATACCGGCCCTTCTGGCCTGGCTTTGATCAGCAGCGTATCGTGGTCACAATCCTCAAAGATCTCTATCACATGAAGAAAGTTTCCACTTTCCTCCCCTTTGGTCCATAACCTGTTCTTGGTGCGACTGAAAAAGGTTACTTTTCCTTCTTTCTTTGTCTTCTCCAGTGCTTCCTGATTCATAAATCCCAGCATCAGAACCCTGTCTGTTTGGTGATCCTGTATTATGACAGGGATTAATCCGTTAAGTTTTTCAAAGTCCATTTTATCTGACTATAACATTGTTTTTCTTTAGGTACTCCTTTAATTCAGGGATGGGAATCTCATTGTAATGAAATATACTGGCTGCCAGGGCAGCATCGGCACAACCCTGTTCAAAAACCTCCATAAAGTGCTCCTTCTCCCCTGCTCCTCCCGAAGCAATAACAGGTATGGAAAGCTGGTTCGATAGCTCTTTAAGCGCTTCACAGGCGTATCCATTCCTGGTCCCATCATGATTCATGGAGGTGAAGAGGATCTCTCCTGCGCCACGCTCCTGCGCCTCTTTTGCCCAGCCAAATAACTCTTTATCGGTGGCTATTCTTCCTCCGTTCACAAATACGGTCCATCTCCCATCCTTTAACTGTGCATCTATGGCCACCACTACAAACTGGTTTCCAAATGCCCTGGCTATCCGATTAATCAAACCAGGATCTCTCACTACTGATGAGTTGATGGAAACCTTATCTGCTCCGGCCGACAGAAGAATATCTGCATCTTCCACCCTGTCGATGCCGCCTCCCACCGTAAAGGGAATATTCAGATGCTCTGATATTCTTAATACAAGATCAGCAAATAATTTTCGCCCTTCATGGGTAGCTGTTATATCCAGATAGACAAGCTCATCTGCACCGTCAATTGCATATTTGGCTCCCAGCTCAACAGGATCTCCCACATCTACCACATTCTCGAAGTTGATCCCCTTCACTGTTTTACCATCTCTGATATCAAGGCAGGGTATAATCCTTTTTGCCAGCATAATCAACTATTCTTAAGTATAAATGATTCAAGAGTTTGAAGGCTTATCTTTTGCTCATAGATGGCTTTACCTACAATTACTCCCTCTATGCCTGATACAGTCAGCTTCTCTATGTCCTCCATCCCGCTTATTCCTCCACTTGCAATCAAAAATAGAGGCTCATGTTCTTTCTTAATTTCCCGATAGGTGTCCATGGAGGGCCCTTCCAGCATTCCATCTTTGTCAATATCAGTACAGATGGCCATTGAAATTCCGATTTTTCGGTAATCCGCAATAAAATCCATCAGATCGAGTGATGTTTTCTCAAACCAACCGGACACTGCAATCTTACCTTGTTTAAAATCAGCTCCAAGAATAATTCGTTCAGGTCCATACTGTTCCAACCAGCTGATAAACTCAACCCGGTCCTTGACAGCCACACTTCCCCCGGTTACCATATGGGCGCCTGATTCAAAGGCAATACGGACGTCTTCAATGGTTCTGAGGCCCCCCCCCGCATCAATCACCAGGCCGGTACGGGCTGCAATCTTTTCAAGGATCCGGTAATTGACCAGTCGCTTTTCCCTGGCACCATCCAGGTCCACCAGGTGAAGTCGACTGATTCCATGATCCTCAAACTGCATGGCCATATCCAGTGGATCTCCATACTCCCGCATTCGGGTGTAATCGCCCTGAGTGAGCCTGACACACTTCCCTTCAATAATATCTATGGCAGGGATAATCTCTATCATAGTTTAAGAAAATTTGAAAGGATTTTCTCTCCGGGATCGCCACTCTTTTCGGGATGGAACTGTGTTGCATAGAAATTCCCCTTCTGCATGGCCGAGCTGAATGGCAACATGTAATTGGTCACCGCAGCAGTATCAGCACATACAGGTACATAGTATGAGTGGACAAAATAGACATAACTCCCCACCAGGGTCTCATCAAACAGATCTCCCTTTACACTATCCAGTCTGTTCCAACCCATATGCGGTACTTTCATTCCCTGATCGGGAAAAAGTTTTACCTCTGTATCAAAGATCCCTATACACTCTGTATCACTCTCCTCCGACCAGCTGCACATCAGTTGCTGACCCAGGCATATGCCCAAGACCGGCTGTTTTAGTCCCAAAATCAGCTTATCCATACCCCTCTCCTTCAGGTATTTCATGGTAGTTTTTGCCTCACCAACTCCAGGAAAAATCACCTTCTCAGCCGATTGAATGGCTTCCGGATCATCTGTAATCCGGGCGTTTACGCCAAGCCTCTTCAAGGCATGATCCACCGACCTGATATTCCCCGCATTATATTTTATAATCGCAACACCCATCTCACCTTATACTTTAGACTACCGACTACCGACTACCGACTCAAAGCTTGCCTTTGGTAGTTGGCAACCTATTGTTATCGGGGTCCAGCTTTATTGCCTTCCCCAATGCTTTTGCAAATCCCTTAAAAATGGATTCGATTTTATGATGTTCATTGTTACCGGTTGCTTCAATGTTCAGATTGCAGTTTGCTGCATCGGAAAAACTCTTGAAGAAGTGGAAAAACATCTCGGTGGGCAGGTCCCCGATCATCTCCCTTTTAAAATCCA
>JAOZUK010000427.1 GCA_029938715.1 Bacteroidales bacterium
ACACCCAACACTGTGGAAGGAATGATGAAGGTCAGCAAAAGCATTGTATTCAGGTAAGGGAAACGGGATCGTTCTTTCATGGTTGCTACCCATAAACCGATGGCAGAAATTATCAATGCGCCTAAGAATGCCAGTTTCGCGGACTGAAAAATGGTTGGGCTCAGGAGTTCCCAGGCCCGGGAAAAGAGGATCTCTCTGCCGGAAAGGGCTTGATGGAAAAGCATGACAAGCGGTAAAACAAGTACAACCAGCAACAGTATCCACATCAGTATATGGAGTATGGTTTTTCCTTTACCCACCGAATAGTGTTTTGTGCTGCTTCCTTTCACATGAACCGAAAAAAACGGAGCGTCTGACAAATACCGGTTTTCGGATAACAGGAGGGTGAGGCACAATAGTACCAACAGAAAGGATTGACTGATGGCAAGCTGGTGATTGTAAAATGCAGAAAACTGAGTGAATATCTCCGTAGTAAAGGTATTGACCCCAAAAAATGCAGGAACAGAGAAGTCGCTCAGACTGATAATTAAAATCAACAGGAAGGAGATTGTCAAACCGGGCCGGATAAGCGGCAGTACAATTTTTATCAGCATCCTGCGAAAAGAAACCCTCATCAGCCCGGCCTCTTCGAGTCCTGAGTGAATTTGTGAAAACGCGGTTCCGGTGATCAGCATGGCCAGTGGAAAAAGTACCAGTGTATGGACTATGATCATTCCAACTTCCGGGATCATGACAGAGCTATTGCCAAATAACCACTGGAACCCGTCCTTCCAGGCTACAGCAAAAATGTAGGGCGGAACCAGCAGGGGAAGCAACAACATCAGTTTATAAAACCCCCTGAAGGGAAATTTGAGTCTATAAAGCAGGAAACCACAAATTGTACCCATAAGGCTTGCCAGTACTGCTACAATGCAGGAGAGCAACAAACTTCTACCAATAAGCAAAAGTGTACCGGTATTGAGAAAAGCCAATAATGAGAGCTCGTCCGAACTGGTCAGCCAACGGACAAGCAATGCCAGTAATGGCCCCAACAACAACAGGGCCAGTACAGCAGCCGGAACATACCGGGTAATATATCGGCTTACTCCTCCACCCATTTTTTCAGCCAGGGTTGTATTTGTTCCAATACCTCAGAGGTTTGACCATAATCAATTTTCATGGGGATAATGTGATCCAGTGACGGTACAACATCAGGGACTTCCGTACCCATTATTAATGGCATTTGCGCACATGAAATGGCCAGTTTTGCCTCCGTCTGCCGGCTTAAAAGGTAGTCCATCAACTTTTTCCCGTTTTCACTATTGGGTGAATCTTTCATCATGCTCAGGGCATTGGGCATGATCAGGGTCCCCATGCCTCCTGGTTGCTGATCTAAAAAAACATAATCCACTTCACTGCTCTCTTTCTTAGCTTCAAATGCGTCATCTGTATCGGTGAGACCAAAGGCCAGCTCTCCGTTCATGACCCGTTTTTTCACATCCCCATTGCTGCTTGCGATAACCACCTGGTTCTTCTTCAGGCCCTCCATCCACTGTTCAGCTGTGGCCTTGTCCAACACTGTAAACAGTGCAGCAATATGGAAGGTGGTTGTACCAAACAGGGGATTGGCAAGGGTGAACTGACCTTTAAACCGGGGGTGTGTAAGTTCGAGGATGGATAGTGGTAATGAGTCGGGCGAAATCCGGGTTTTATTGTAGATCAGTACCCGTGCTCTTGCTGAAAACCCTGTCCAGTGATGCCCTGTTTCTTTGAAGTGGCCAGGGATCAAATCTGTCTGTTCAGACTGGTATGGAGAAGTAATGCCTTTCGACTGCAATACAACGTTACGCAGGGGGTCCCCGCTCCAGAACAGATCGCACTGTGTATTATCCTTTTCGGCGATCAAACGGTTCATCACACCTGTGGATTTGGTCTCTTCGGTATCAAAAACAGCCCTGACTGTGATCCCTGTTTCTTCCTCAAAATCTCTGAGAACTGGTTCGGAAAAAACCTGGTCAACGGTACAGTACACAACCACTTCGTCGGAAGAAGGTGTACAGGCGGATAAGCCATACAGGGCTATCAGAATGAAGTTGATGATGAAATTTCTCATATGATCATATGTTTTTAAATGGCAAATCGCCAGATTAGTTTTCCAAGAACAGTTGTTCGCTCTAATTTAAAACCATTATTTGTATCGTAGGCCTGATTGATCACAAAATAAAAGAAACTGCCAATTTTCGGTATCCAGTTAATCCTGTAATTAACCAGAACGACATCATCCTCATTATTCCACTGGGCAAATATGCTTGTGTTTAATTTTGGATTAAACGCATAGTCTATTCGACCACCCAACTCATCGGTAGTAAATGAAATTTCAGGAAGCTGAATAAAATTCCTTTGCCAGTCGATGCCGATGTTTAAATGTCTGTTTAGATTCAGACGGGCAGATAGTTCCAGCCCCTGCCTCTGTCCGGTATAAAATTCACCGGCACTGGCCTTGAGCTCTGAGACAAACCGTCTTCCCTGGAAAGTTTCAAATTGCAGTTCGACCCTGTTGTCCCAATAACTGCCGGCAGGAATGAAAATGCTGTCAATAAGCTCAAAATCCGAACCTGGGACATCATATCTGTGTTGAATATTCAGTTCAGCCACTTCACCACTTTTTGTTACAAAACCAAAAGGTCGCCATTCGTAATTAATGGACTCTGTTTCTTTGGTTTCGTTGTTAATGTAGTAGTCTATTTCGATGGGTTTAAAGATGAGGTTCCT
>JAOZUK010000153.1 GCA_029938715.1 Bacteroidales bacterium
ACTTTATACTTGCATACTTTACACTTTATACTTGCATACTTTACACTTTATACTTTATACTTTATACATTATAAGTGCTCGAGCTGGTATCGCCGCCCCTGCCGGTCCAGTTGGTGTGGAAAAACTCACCCCGGGGCCTATCAATCCGCTCATATGTATGTGCTCCAAAATAGTCACGCTGTGCCTGAAGCATGTTGGCAGGGAGACGTTCGGAACGGTATCCGTCAAAATAGTTCAGGGCTGTTGTAAAAGCCGGGACTGGAATCCCATTTACCAGTGAAGTGGCTACAACCCTTCTCCAACCCTCCTGGGCAGCTTCCACCTTCTCTTTAAAGAAGGGATCCAACAGCAGGTTTGGCAATTCGGGGTTTGAATCAAATGCATCCTTGATTTTGCCCAGGAAAATCGAACGTATAATGCATCCACCTCTCCATAATAGGGCAATGCCTCCATAATTCAATTCCCAACCATACTCCTTAGCGGCCTCTCTCAGGAGGGTATAACCCTGTGCATAGGAGACAATTTTTGAAGCATAGAGCGCATTCTTAATATCTTCAATAAAGAGTAACCTGTCACCTTTAAATGAAGGAGTGGGTCCTGTTAAAACTTTGGATGCCTCTACCCTCTCCTCTTTGATGGCTGAAAGACATCTGGCAAATACTGATTCTCCAATCAGTGTCAGTGGAATACCCAGGTTCAATGCTTCAATACCGGTCCATTTCCCGGTCCCTTTCTGTCCTGCTGTATCGAGAATCTTCTCCACCAGTGCTTCCCCATCCTCATCCTTGTAGCCAAGTATGTCCCTTGTGATCTCAATGAGGTAACTGTCCAGATCCCCGTCATTCCACTCCGTAAATACCTGGTACATCTCGTCAGCGTTCATACCCAACAGGCTCTTCATTAGGTTGTAAGCTTCACTGATTAACTGCATATCACCATACTCTATCCCGTTGTGCACCATCTTCACAAAGTGGCCCGCTCCATCATTTCCTACCCAGTCGCAGCAGGGAGTACCATCTTCCACTTTGGCCGACACAGCCTGAAAAATCTCTTTTACATGGGGCCATGCATCGGCCGATCCACCTGGCATAATGGAAGGACCCAGCAAAGCACCCTCTTCTCCTCCTGATACTCCCGTGCCAATAAAGAGCATTCCTTTGCTTTCAACGTATTTAGTTCGGCGAACGGAATCAGGGAAATGGGAATTTCCTCCGTCGATGATGATATCCCCCTCTTCCAGGTGAGGCAGCAACATCTCGATAAAATCATCCACCGGTTTACCTGCTTTTACAAGCATCATCATCTTCCTGGGGCGTTCCAGGGATGCAATAAACTCTTCAATTGTGTGTGCACCGATAAAATTCTTATCCTTACCACGCCCGTTTATAAATTTGTCTACTTTCTCAACCGTCCGGTTGAAAACGGCAACAGTAAATCCTTTACTTTCCATATTCAGCACCAGATTTTCCCCCATCACAGCGAGTCCAATCAGGCCAATGTCAGCTTTTGTTTTCATTTTTAGTTATTTGATTTTATTAATATGGTTTTACTAATTCTTTAAGCACAGTGGTCAGACAACACTGAGAATCCAAGTTGTTCCAGTTTTACCCGGATCTCCTCATAACCCTGAAACAGGCGAACTGAGAAAGCGGGAGGTTCTCTCCTTACCGGATAGTCTCCACGCAGTTTTTCAAACTCACCGGGCCTGGATCTGAGATCCAGGTCATCGGTGGTTACATCGTAGGATTGTCGGTAAACCTCCCATAGGGTCTCGTGAAGATTACCCGTTGCGGCATCGGCCAGCAACTCCGTGACAGATGGAGGTGGTATGGATGCAGGTGTCCACGAGTCAAGTCCCAGGTTAAAAAAACGGCTGGCGGCCTGTACCGACATGGTGGTCCCATTGGCCTTGCCATCCATTGAGTAACCTGCAATATGAGGTGTTCCCAGGGTAATGGCTTTCAAAAGCCCCGGTTCAATGGAGGGTTCTTCAGGAAAAACATCAAGGATCACATCAGATAATTTTCCATTTTCTATGGATCTCAACAAGGAGTTCTCATGAACTACTTTACCACGGGAGGTATTTATCAAAACAGCTCCCTGTTTCATCATTGCGGTAAAGTGATCATTGACCATCTCAAATGTATTGTCCTCACCCCCTCGATTCAAAGGGACATGAAGGGTGACAACATCAGATTCCTTCAGTATATGATCCAACTCCACAAAAGACTGATCCTTTTCTCTGCGCTGACGGGGAGGATCATTGAGCAGCACCTTCATCCCCAGAATTTCAGCTGCAGCCGCCACTTTTCGACCCACATTACCCACACCCACCACTCCAAGCGTCAGTTTTTCGGGACTGAGATTTCGATGATTGGTCAGATAGAGCAAGGTGGATACTAGATATTGCTGAACCGACGACGAGTTACATCCGGGGGCATTGGTCCACTCAATTTCCCGGGCATTACAGTAGTCCGCATCGATGTGATCATAGCCGATGGTTGCAGTGGCAATAAATCTGACGGTTGTACCATCCAGCAGCTTACTGTTACAACGGGTTCGGGTTCGGATAATCAATGCATCTGCCTCCATCAGGTCGGCTCTGCATATCTTTGCTCCGGGAATGTATTTGATTTGAGCTACCTCCTCAAAAGCACCTTTCAGAAAGGGGATCTTATCATCGGCTACAATTCGGATCATAGGTTGGACTGTTTGAATTTCTCTTTCCAGGCCCACAGGCCCAGTGCAGGATTGGAAATATAGAATATCCATTCCCCATCTGGCATCTCATTCATTCCATCAACCAGTTGTTCGGGATCATATCTCTCCATCATCCCCTTCAATTCTGCGTACCCATAGTTTACAGATTCAATCTCCTCTTTGGTGAGGGATCCCGGACAGTAAGTCACTTTAAACCTTCCTTCGGTGGATCCATGAATCAAATGGGCTGCAGCACTCAGGTTCTGCCTTAGATCTTCATTGGAATCCACCGCCGCAAGGATTTCAGGTGTGGTCAGATAACCGTACTTCCGGATCAACCTGTCAATCTCTCCATCCTCTCCAAACTCCTTGAGACCCGGCGCAAGAACCACCAGCTCACCCCCATCGGCGATTGCCATCCGGGTTCTGTAAATGCTCTTATTGCCCAGCCAGGTGCTTTTGAACTCTTCAGGTTCCAGATAGACCACCACCTTATCCAGGGGATGATCCAACATCTCGAAGTTAACCTGCAACGACAGTTCCGATGCTTTCAGAAAACACTCCTTATCGTCTCCTATAAAGAGACCACGAACCACAAGCCGGCCCTGATCATCACGTCCAATTACAGTGTGCACATAGAGGATGGGAAGTTGCGAGGCCACATGATCGGAGGCATAATCCAACACTGCTCTGACTGGAGTTTCAGGGCGCCCCATGATCTTCTCCATTCCGTAGGCTGCTCCCAGGAAGTGGCTCTTATTTATTCCTTCCGGCCCGCCTGTTCCCACAAAAATATTCTTATTGTAATTGGCCATCCCGATTACCTCGTGCGGAACCACCTGTCCGACTGAAAGTATCAGATCATACCCCCCCTCCACCAGCAAACGATTCACCTGCACCGGCCAGGCATAGGATACTTTCCCCTGAGAGACTTTTTCAATGTAACTGCCCGGAACCTCCCCAAGGGTGACCACATCGTTTCTCCAGTCATGCACCCTGAAAAGCTCCAGGGGGAGACTCCCGAACATCTTTTTAATCTCAGCATTCGTCATTGCCGCATGAGTCCCCAAAGCAGGAAGGACATCCGTCAGTTTATCCCCATAATAGTCCCATGCCATCCGGGTGATCAGGCCCGCTTCGCTATAATATCGCGTAATATCGGGTGGAATGGCAAGAACCTTATTCCTGGGTCCTATTTTATCAAGTGCCTCAAAAAGCCCATCTCTGATCTCCTGGTCGGAGAGTACTGTGGTGGGTGATCCCACCTCAAAATAGATCATAGGTTTATTATTTTACTTTCTCTAATTTAAACACCACCATAGGCACTGTAACCCCCATCAACAGGTATACAGATCCCTGTGATAAATCTGCTCAGGTCAGATAAGAGGTAGAGAACCGTTCCATTGAGATCCTCAGGCTCGCCAAATATTCCCATGGGTGTATTGTCAATGATTTTCTCTCCCCTGGCTGTAAGTGCCCCGGTCTTCTCATCGGTAAGTAAAAACCGGTTCTGATTGGTCAGGAAGAAACCAGGTGCAATGGCATTGACCCTTACACCCACTTTTGCAAAATGGACAGAAAGCCATTCGGTAAAATTATTGATGGAGGCTTTAGCTGCAGAATAGGCCGGGACTTTCGTCAGAGGATTGTAAGCCGTCATGGAAGATATATTCAGTACCACACCACGTTGCCTTTTTACCATGGCCCTGGTAAAAACAAGTGTGGGTAACAGGGTTCCGGTAAAATTAAGGCTGAACACTTTTTGAAATCCTTCAGCTTCCAATCCAAAAAATCCACTATCCAGGTTATTCAGATCTCCTTCCGTAAGTTCTTCCAGCTGTGTGGTGGCCTGAGGGGAGTTCCCCCCTGCCCCGTTGATGAGTATATCCACTTCACCCACTTCAGCAATAATCTTTTGATGGACCTTCTCCAGGTTTGCCTTATCCAGCACATTTGCTTTATACCCGGTACTTTTCACACCAAATTCCTGGGCGATTTCTTTTCCGGTTTTTAGGGCAGCTTCTTCATTGATGTCGAGTATGACCGGAATGGCCCCCACCGAAGCAAGCCCCCTGGCCATGGACGATCCAAGAACACCAGCTCCACCGGTAATTACACATACCTTGTTTTTCAGGTCTCTAAATGACAGTTCTTCCATCTATTTATAAAGTTTTGGTTGATAATAATGTAGATTCTCACGTGTGATAATATCTATTGGGAGTAGTTGACGCGGCTCTGGCTCCCTGTTGAACGCCACCAGGTAGAAAAGAGAGGAAAGACCTCTGAAAGCCTGTTCTTCAGGCTTTTGAGAAATCAAAAAATCGATGTAATCACGTTTCAGATATGCTGTGCTTTCAGGCAAAAGGTCATATCCAACCAGACGTACATTCATGGACCCCCTTCCCACCAGAAACTCAGCCACCTTATAAACCCTCGAATTGGTTACAAAGAGACCTGCAATATCATATCTGCTGCATGTTTCATCCAGTTTCTGAAACAACCTTTGGTCGTTCACCCCATTCAGATCAATGGTAATCAGGTGATTCAGTCGGTCGCTATGTTCTTCATAATAGGTTCTGAAACCCTTTTCTCGCTGTATGATATGTGCATAGTGGTCTTTCCTGGCCGACATATTGATAATGGCCACATCCCTCCGGGGTGTAATTCCATAGTTTATAAGCTTGGCAGCCACATACCCGCTATGAAATGCATCCTGCCCTACAAAACTCCTGAAGGAAGCATCCTCAAGCAGTGAGTTAAACAGTATAACAGGCACATCTTCCTTTTCACAACTCTTGAGGAATGAGATGGATTCCTCATGAAAAACCGGAGCAAAAAGGACGCCTTGCACCTTGTTATAAGGGAAGTTTTTTACGCGTTGCGAAAAATCGTTCCGGTCAAACTGATCAAAGTAGTAAGTCTCGATGGAGATGTTATGGTGCGAAAGCTCATCCAGTGCTTTCTCTATACCCGATTGGGGCAATTTCCAGAATGCGTGTTCGTTCACGAGACCAGGCATCACTACAGCCAGGTGAATCTGCCTCTTAAATGCCAGTGAACTCGCATTTATATCTGGCGTGTAGTTATATTCTAAGAGTAATTTTTGAATTCGTTCACGGGTGGCCTGGGAAACTTCGCCACGGTTGTGAATAACCCGATCCACTGTTCCTATGGAAACATTGGCAATTTCAGCAATATCTTTAATCCTTACTTTTCCCATCTATTTGTATTACAAATACTTATGAAATTGATAAGTGAATGTGCCATGTTTTGGTTTCATGCAAAAATAAGATTTTTTTCTTGGTTTAACCAATGAATATTGCTAATTTCGTGTTCGTACACGGATAAATCCATTTATATGAAATTAGATAAGTATTCCTTTGGGATTGGAGACAGGTTTGCCCAACAGGGTGAGGCTCAATTGAAAGCCATAATAAAAGCAAAAGAGATGGGGATTGAAATCGTCCCTGTGTGGAACAAATCCAACAGGGAGCACCAGATCATCCACTCCTCCCCGGCCGACACCCGGACTGAAGCAGATGCAGCAGTGAAAGCACTCAACTGGAATGATGCATACCATGTGGATGCTGATCACATCAACTTAAATACGGTGGATGTATTTATTGAGCATTCTGATTTCTTCACCCTGGATGTGGCAGACTATATAGGCAGTGAGGTATCAAAGGTAGAAATTGATAGATTTCTTGTGCAGGCTGTAACCTATGAAGGTGTATTGGAGATCCCGGGGATTGACGAACCCTTTCATATTTCAAAAGATTCAATGGTTGAAATAGCCAAAAGCTTTCTGGGAGCTGTTCGCGAAGCAGCTGCCATCTATAACCACATTGCTCATAAAAAAGGAGTTAAGAATTTTATTGCGGAAGTCTCCATGGATGAAGTTGAAAATCCACAGACACCGGTGGAACTCTTTTTTATCCTGATGATGATTCAACAATATGGGATTCCTGCACAGACCATAGCTCCAAAGTTTACGGGCAGGTTTAACAAAGGAGTGGATTATGTGGGTGATGTGGCCCAGTTTACAAAAGAGTTTGAGCAGGACTTGCTGGTTATCGATTTCGCCATAAAAACCTTTGGACTGCCTGAGAATCTTAAACTGAGTGTACATTCAGGAAGTGACAAATTCACAATCTATCCCATTATGGGTGATCTCATTCAAAAATATGATAAGGGTATCCATGTAAAGACCGCGGGCACCACCTGGCTGGAGGAGGTAATAGGACTGGCCATGGCAGGAGGAGACGCTCTGAAAATGGCCCAATCCATCTATTCCATGGCTTATGAACGACAGGATGAACTCTGTGGTCCCTATGCCACCGTAATCGATATCGATCCGGCCTCTCTTCCCACACCTGAAGAGGTAAATGGATGGGACGGTGAGAAGTTTGCCAACACGCTCAGGCATATTCCGGATCATCCCGATTACCAGACAGGCTTCAGACAGCTGATTCATGTGGGATACAAAGTGGCTGCAGAACTGGATAATGAATTCCTTGAGATGCTAAGTCAGCACAGAGATATCGTGGGCGAACAGGTCATGGTCAATATCTTTGAAAGGCATATACAACGTTTATTTCAGAACAGATGAAAAAGTTTCTTGATGAAGATTTTCTACTGGAAAATGATACCGCAAAAGCACTGTATCATGAAGTGGCCAGTCAGATACCCATAATAGATTATCATTGTCATCTGATTACGGCACAGATAGCATGTGATAAAAAGTTTGAAAACCTTAGCCAGATTTGGCTTGCTGGGGATCATTACAAATGGAGGGCCATGCGGGCCAATGGAGTTCCGGAGCACTATTGCACAGGTGAAGCAACAGATGAGGAGAAATTTATGAAATGGGCGGAAACTGTACCTGATACCATTCGCAACCCTCTCTATCACTGGACTCACCTGGAACTACAGCGGTACTTCGGCATCAACGAATTGTTAAGACCTGAATCTGCAAAAGGGATTTATCAGCAGGCCAATGAGATGCTGGTCACAGATGACTTCAGCGTGAAAAACCTGATCCGAAAAATGAATGTGGAGGTTATTTGTACCACCGATGATCCGGTAGATAGCCTTGAACACCATCAGAAACTGCTGGATGACGGGTTTGAAATCAAGGTATTGCCTGCCTGGAGGCCCGATAAAGCCATGGCAGTGGAAAACGCAACATCATACAATGCCTACCTGGATAGACTGGAAGAAGCCGCCGACACCTCCATTTCAACTTACCTGGACCTTCTCACTGCACTCCAGGACCGGCATGAATTCTTTCATCAGATGGGTTGCAGAATTTCCGACCATGGCATGGAGAGTTTCCATTCTGATGAGTTTGATCACCTGGAGATTGAAAAAATATTCCTGAAGGTTCGGAAAGGAAGGAAACTTAATGAACATGAAGTCAATCAGTTCAAATCTGCCATGCTCTTTGAACTGGCTGTAATGGACAATGATAAGGGCTGGGCTCAGCAGTTTCATGTGGGCGCAATCCGGAATAACAATTCCAGGCACTACCATGAACTGGGTCCGGATACGGGATTCGATTCCATCGGAGATTTTAGCATGGCACATTCCATGTCCAGGTTTCTTGACAAACTGGATTCCCAGGATCTGCTGGCCAAAACCATTGTCTATAACCAGAACCCGGTGGACAACGCCCTGATGGCCACCATGGTGAACAACTACAACGACGGGGTCATACCCGGCAAGATGCAATTTGGTTCCGGCTGGTGGTTTATGGATCAGAAGTATGGAATGATCAACCAGATGAACACCCTCTCTTCCCTTGGGTTATTAAGTCGGTTTGTGGGAATGCTCACAGATTCAAGGAGTTTCCTCTCCTATCCAAGGCATGAGTATTTCAGAAGAATCCTCTGCAACCTGGTTGGGACAGATGTGGAAAAGGGTGAGATTCCAAACGACAGGGTCATGCTGGATGGACTGATTAGCAATGTATGCTATGAAAATGCAAAGAATTACTTTGGTTTATAGTTAGATGTAAGAGATTGGCGAGATGAACCGCAGAAGCATAATATGCTTCTGCGGTTTTTCTTTAGACATAAAACTGCTTTCTTGCCGTTATATATTTGTAATTTTATACTTGAATGGAATCACAGTGATGCGAAAACCGATCCTATTAGTACTGATATTCTTTGCCATGGGTTCACAGGTTCTCTCACAGGGCATCCGTGGTGAGATCCGTGATCTGGAAGGTGAACCTGTCCCTTTTGCTTCCATATTCATAAAAGAACTAACCAGGGGAACCACCTGCAATGGTTTGGGTATGTTTTCCCTTCCCCTTCCAGAAGGAACCTATCACATCTACTTCAGAAGCCTGGGGTACACCGAAGTCGCAAAATCAATTGATATCGGTCCGGAGTACATAGAGCTGATGATCACTCTGCCTCCCCAAACCTATTGGATCCCCGAAGTAAGGGTCAGCGCATCGGGAGAGGATCCTGCCTACTGGATCATGAGAAAAACCATTGGGCTGGCAAATTATCACCTTCATGAAGTTTCCAATTACAATGCCGAGATCTATATCAAAGGGTCAGCGATCATCGATAAACTACCTAGAGTTATTGCCAAACGCATCCAGGTAAACGATTTCAAGGTGGTGGAGGATCAAGCCTATATGCTTGAATCATTAAATGAGGTGAAATTTACGGCTCCTGATCAATATGATATGCGGGTCATTGCCTCACAGAATACCCTTCCCGGGTATACACAGAACGTGAACCCTATGGATTATGTAAATGCCAGCCTATACCAGCAACAGATCGAATCGGTGGTATCTCCCCTGGCCCGAAATGCATTCTCCCATTACAAATACTCATTTGAAGGTACCTTTATGGAAGGCACCTATGTGGTCAACAAGATCAAGGTAACTCCTAAACGAAAAAGTCAGCAGCTGGTGGAGGGATACCTCTATATCGTAGAAGACATATGGTGTATTCATTCATCGGATCTCTCGGTGAATACCATAGCAGGCACCCTCTATCTTCAGCAGCTCTATTCCAATATAATTATGGATGCCTGGCTTCCGGTAAGTCATAAACTACAAATCGACGTTCAGATTGCAGGTGTGAAAGGGAGTGTTACCTATGTCTCCTCCCTGGAATATTCCGACGTGACATTAAATCCCAATCTTCCGGA
>JAOZUK010000428.1 GCA_029938715.1 Bacteroidales bacterium
TTTTTTTTGACATTAATAACTCCCAAAATTAAGAAACCATGACAAAGAGAAAGAAAATTTTCCTGGAAGAGCATGAGATGCCGCGGCAATGGTATAACATTGCTGCAGACTTACCGGGCACATTAAATCCCCCTCTGGGACCCGATGGCAATCCCATAGGTCCCGAAATGCTGGCCCCTGTATTTCCTATGAACCTGATTGAGCAAGAAGTAAGCAGTGAGCGGTGGATTGATATTCCTGAGAAGGTACTTGAAATGCTGGCCATATGGCGTCCGGCCCCCCTTGTAAGGGCTTACGCGCTGGAGGAAGCACTTGGAACTCCGGCAAGGATCTACTATAAGAATGAGAGCGTCTCACCAGCTGGCAGTCATAAACCCAATACTGCAGTTGCGCAAGCCTATTACAATAAGGAGTTTGGTATTAAAAAACTTACAACCGAAACCGGTGCTGGTCAGTGGGGGAGTGCTCTCTCTTTTGCATGTTCACTTTTGGGACTGGAGTGTAAGGTATTTATGGTAAGGGTTAGTTTTGACCAGAAACCGTTCAGGAAAATGATGATGGAGGCATGGGGAGGCACTTGTATTCCCAGCCCAAGCGATCAGACCCAGGCAGGACGCAATGTATTAGCAGAATTTCCTGATACCCCCGGTAGTCTGGGCATTGCCATTAGCGAGGCTATTGAAGCCGCCGTTACTGATCCTACAGGAGAGACAAGGTACTCACTGGGAAGTGTTTTGAATCATGTGATGCTTCATCAGACTATTATTGGGCTTGAGGCCAAAAAACAGCTGAAGAAAATCAATGAGAAGCTTCCAGACGTGATCATTGGCTGTGCTGGTGGTGGAAGCAATTTTGCCGGAATCAGTTTCCCATTTATTCAGGATAAGATTAACGGTGCTGAAATGGAGATTATTGCTGTGGAGCCTGCCAGTTGTCCTACCCTTACAAAAGCTCCATTTGCTTACGATCATGGCGATATTGCCAAGATGACTCCATTGTTGGCCATGAATTCACTGGGTCACGGATTCATTCCACCTCCCATTCATGCAGGTGGACTTCGCTACCACGGAATGTCTCCACTGGTGAGCCATGCAGTTAAGGAGGGTTTGGTTACACCACAAGCGTTACACCAGTTAGAGTGTTATGAAGCAGGGGTTATTTTTGCACGTAGCGAGGGCATCATACCTGCACCTGAGACCAACCATGCCATTGCATCCGTCATTCGTGAGGCAAATAAGGCAAAAGAGGAGGGTAAAGAGAAAGTGATTCTCTTCAACTTCAGTGGCCATGGACTGATGGACTTGGTTGGGTATGATAAATATTTTAACGGGGAACTTAAAGACCACAATCTCTCACCTGAAGATTATGAGAAATTCACAGCGGTTTTGAAAAACCATCCGTCGCCCATTTTATAAGTAAAATCTACTATTTATCAAAAAGCTGTTCTGAGTCACATTGATTGGAACAGCTTTTTGCTTTTTCAACAGCCGATTAATCCCTATCTTGAAAGTATGAAATCTATCGCTGTCTATTGTGGTTCAAGTACGGGAATTAACGGAGTATACAAAGAGGAGGCAGAATTACTTGGAAGGCTGCTGACCAGAAACAACATTAAGGTTATCTATGGAGGTGGAAAAGTGGGACTGATGGGTGTGTTGGCTAATGCTGTGCTAGATGCAGGGGGACATATTACCGGTGTGATCCCGGGTTTTCTTCAAACCAAAGAGGTGGCACATGATGGATTGTCTGAAATGGTTTGCGTAGATACCATGCACGAGAGAAAAGCCCTGATTAATGAAATGAGCGATGGAGCCATCACTCTGGCCGGAGGATTCGGAACCATGGATGAACTCTTTGAGATGCTCACCTGGGGTCAGCTGGGCCTGCATCAAAAACCAGTGGGATTAGTCAATACCAATGGATACTTTTCCCATATTCTGAATGCCATTCAAAAGATGGTAGAAGAAGGTTTCCTAAAGGAAATCAATAAGGAGATGGCTCTTGTAGGCGAGAACGCAGAAGATCTGCTTTTGCAGATGGAAAACTACCAGGCACCATCTGTTCCAAAATGGATTACTAAAGAAGTGTAGCGGTCAGCTTTATATCAGCTGCAGCTACCAGCCTTGAGATGGGGCAACCCGCTTTGGCCGCAGCCGCGAGTTCATTGAATTTTTCCTGGGATAAACCCTCACATTTTACTTTACAATCCAACTCAATGGTGGTAATTAATGGACCTTTATCATCCTTGCCAAGGTGAACGCTGGCTGTGGTTTCTACACTTTCAGGAGCCAGTTTCTCACCGCTGATTAAGGCAGACAGGAACATGGAGTAGCATCCCGAGTGGGCTGCTCCAATAAGTTCCTCTGGATTGGTACCGGGTCCCTCTTCAAAGCGTGACACATAAGTATACGGGCCATTGTAATTGCTGAAACTCATGGTGCCCTTTCCATCTTTCAGGGTGCCGTTCCAGATCGATTTTGCTGTTCTTACTGACATTCAGATTGGTTTTAAAAAGTTACGTTAATAGATCTTATTGATACATTAACCTCAAATCTGAATTTTTGTTCGTGCCCATGAGGGCTGATTAACTTCGTCCCCGTCCTCTCTCAGGCTTGTCACCTCCATCTCCATCGGGATTGCTTTGCTGCCGTTGCTGCTGCATTTCACTTCGCCGCTTCTCCTGTCTCTCAATGAATTTCTTGTACTGATCAGGGGTAAGCACCTTCTCATAC
>JAOZUK010000429.1 GCA_029938715.1 Bacteroidales bacterium
TCCTCTTCCATAAAGGAGATAAACTGATCCAGTCGTTCAGGTCGGGGCGCAGCAACGCACAGTCCGATTACAGGGGGTGGATCAGCCGCTGAGAGAGGAAGGAGAATCAAAAATAGACCAGCAAGCAAGAATACCCTTTTCATAGCAGTTTGTTTTAGCTGCAGAAGATAAGGAATAATGAGGAATTTGTAGAACTATCGTAGAACCTACCTCAGGAATTTTTCACGTTGTTGTAAATTCAAAAGTCCAAGCAGTATGAGCACCACGCTTCCGATCCCCATAATGATTCGGTTTTGACGGATAATCTCTCTCCAGACAATCTCATTGAGGTCTCTGGGCATATCAAATGGATTGAGGAAGATGTTCCATTTAGATTCATCAAGTTCGTCGGCCAGGATCAAAAGGGCCAGCCCCAGAATCACCATAATCACTGCAGTGGCATTTCCGTTCTTAACCAGTGTAGAGATGCAGAAGCCCAGTGCGGAGATAAACAGTACCAGTACCATCAGCTGGAGTATCATTTTCATGATCGGGAAGCTGATCAGTGCATAGTATGCAAGTCCGGCAAATGGGAAGAGCAACAGGAACACCAGGAAGAGGATCATCAGGTATCGGATCAGCCACACCTTGTATCTGTAATCAGGGATGCCGAAGATGATCTCCAGGGTCCGCTGGTCGGCATCGCTCTGGATGCCGAATACCGATGGGAAGAAAACCAGCAGGATGGCTGGAAACGCCAGCAAACCATATACTTCATCGATATTCATATTACTGCTTTCCAGGGCGATAACAATACCAAACACCAGAAAGAAGATAAAGGCTGCCAGGATGAAATAGATGAATTTTCCCCCGAAGATGATCTTCATGTTGTACCTGGCCAGGCTTATGGTATTTTTTATGGTGGATCTGAACGTTGGCATATGCTTAGACTTTTCCATGTTTTTCTTTATCACTCCGAAGCAACCAGAGGTAGGCGTCCTCCAGGAGAGGCGACTCTTCCACCGCATCTTCAAAGGGCTTTTCCGCAAAGATGGCCCTGAATCTTATGTTTCTGCCATCCCTCATGTGGTGCACCACCAGCATATCCCGGGTCTTCTCTTCAAATTTCTCTGCAGGGAGTGAAGATTTCCACACCCGGCCCCTGGCAATCCCGGTCATCTCTGACGGGGTTCCATTGAAAAGCACCTCTCCCCTGTTGATTACCGCCATTGTGTTGCAGGAGCTTGATATATCCTCAATGATATGGGTGGAAAAGATCACCACCCGGGTGGCACTCAGCTCCACCAGCAGGTTCCGGAAACGGATCCGTTCCCTGGGATCCAGCCCGGCCGTGGGTTCATCCACCACCAGGATCCGCGGCAGGTGCAACAGTACCTGGGCAATGCCGATCCGCTGCTTCATCCCTCCCGAGTAGGCCCCGATTTTTTTCTTGCGCTGATCCCACATATGAACCGACTCAAGCACCTCCCTGATTCGTTTGGCCCTTTCGTCCTGGTCCGTAATCCCCTTTAAAACGGCCAGATAATCAAGGTAAGCATAAGACGACATATTCTCATACATTCCAAACTCCTGGGGCAGGTATCCGATGAGTCCCTGCAGCTCCTCCCGCTTCTCCTGGGTATCGATGCCGTTGATCCAGATCTTTCCGTAGCTCTGCTCCAGGATGCCGCAAATAATCCGGATCATGGTTGATTTCCCGGCGCCATTGGGCCCCAGCAGTCCGAACATTCCGGTTCCAATCTCCAGGGAGACCCCCTTGAGCGCCTTGAACTGTTCGGGTCCCTTTCCCAATCCGGGCAATACCGAGACAAACCAGAAGAACCAGCGAACCAGCGGGCGCACCTGCTTCAGTTCAAAATCTTTTTGTTTGATCCTTATTGAAACTCTCCCGATGGCAATCACCAGGTACCACAATATACCAGCAACCAGGCTCATGGGTAGGTTGTCCCACCTAAGCTGAAAAATGACCAGTACTCCAAGCGGAGCCCCATACCTCACAAGTTCAAGTAAGAATTGCAACAAGCGCTGTACACTGATCCTGCTGAAGTTGCCTATTATTGCTGCCAGGTAGTAGTATGCCACAGCCGAGGAAACCAGTTGCCAGAATCCACTCACCAGGTAGAACCATGAGAAATAGACCAGGAAGCCAAGCAGGGGAAGTTGCCAGATCAATGCCTCCAACCTTGGCTTCAATGCACGATCGGCGATCCTGGCAATCCGTGCCAGTCTGCCACCGGCCTTGAATTCCCTGACCATTCTGGACTCCCGTCCATATATTTTAACAAGGTTAGAGACCTGGATATGGATATCGCTCTCTTCATCAATAATTCGTTCCGAAGCTTTGCGCAGGCTGTTGGAGATAAACCACCAGGCGACGGGGATCCCTACAATGACCAGGAGTCCTGCTGCCATCTTCCAGACAAAGGTCTCCAGGTATAGTAACACCAGAAGCATACCTGCCACCTCCAGGACCAACAGGAAGATTTTGACCACCAGTTTCTGTGCCCCGATCCACTCCAGCGCCTGTTCGATGCCGTTATAGAGCATGGGAATATAGACCAGGGTCAGCAGGGTACTGAGGCTTAGTCCCCCGATCACCGTAATGGCAAAGGGTGGCCCGATGGCCTCCACATATTCTGCATTGCCCAGGGCAAGCGGAATCATGGCTGCACAGGTGGTGACCGCCGTAATCAGGATAGGGCGCACCCGGGAGAGTCCGG
>JAOZUK010000040.1 GCA_029938715.1 Bacteroidales bacterium
AACTGTCTTCATTGGAATATTATGGCAGAACAGTGGATTTAGGTCTTCGTTATACTTTTCATCAAAAACCTGAATATCAATAATTAATATTAATGTTTAACTAAAAACGAGTAATTATGAAAAAGATTTTTACACTACTAATTGTTTTTTGCGGACTATTCGCAGTTTTAAATGCACAAACTGCACTTGATCCTAATGAGTTTGTAAACGCTCAGATAACTGAAGCAGGTGTTTACACAGTAGAGGCTGGTCAGTTTTATGCTTTTGACGGCCGCATCGATTTGACATTCGAAGTGACGATCGAAGGACCTGATAACGGTTGGCTTATGAAAGTAGATAATCCTCCCGTTTTAGTGGGTACACCGGGAGCCGATGGCGCGGCAAGAGATTTCTTTGAAATCAAAGAGGGAGGGGCCTTGACTCTCAAGAATGTGATGTTAAGCGGAACTAACAGCAACGGTGAAGTAGCTAGTGTTTTTGCGACCAATACAGGTGGTACTAGCTTCATAGTAGATAACTGCGTTATTGTTGACTGGGAGAATTTTGCACTTAGAAACTTGTACAAAGGGGGTTTCATAAGTGTGACCAATAGTGTTTTTATAAATGGTATGCGATTGCGTTATTCTCAGTGGGGCGGCTTTCCGATGCGTTTGGATGTAGCTCCTGATAATTTAGTTTGGGAGAATAATACGGCTGTCAACACCGGACGTTTGCTTGCAAATAGCGGTCCATTCCACAATGCCGATATTACTCAGATGCATAACACATACGTTAATGCAATTGTAAATGGTGAAGAACAGCGTGCTAATGAGTTTTTGATAGCAAATAATATTTTTTATAATTACCACTGGTTAGGAATGAATACTGAAAATCATTCAAACCCTGATGTTTACATTAATCAGTATTTTACTACATGGAATTATTTTGCTGACTCAAAAAACGCCCTGGATAGTATTTCATTGTATTTAGGCCAGAACCTGTTTTTCCGTCCACAGGAAGTTTCAGACTGGTTTGTCGAATATGGTGGTGATTCTATTGCTGAAAGCCTTTTATGGGAGCATCCCAATGTGGATTCATTTATAGTTGCTGATGATAACTACACCATTGGTACAAATTACGCCGAAATAGAGCCTGATTTCACATCTCCTGTTGGGAACCTTGACGCAATAATTGATAATATTTATGGTCACCGCTTTGCTCCTACAGAAGAGTGGGTTGATTGGCGGATCGAATCACCGGTATCATATGGTGATGATGGCTTGCCAGTACTTAGCTGGCCATCGGCCTTTGATCTGAGTTACTCAAATGCAGGTTTGCAAACAGCCGGTACAGACGGATTACCTCTTGGTGACTTAAACTGGTTCCCGGAAAAGAAAACAGAATATTTAGCTAACCGAGATGCTATTATAGTAGCCTTAAGAGATTCCGTGGAAAATGCTACAGCGGTTTACGATCCTCTCACTATGGACGATACTCCAATGATTACAGAAATTACTACTTCTGTTGAACAAGTATTACGTGAATCAGCGAATATTTATGTTTATCCGAATCCTGCAAGGGATATGGTTTCGGTTTACGGAATTGATCAAGCAGGTAGCACCATCACTTTCTATGACCTGCTGGGCAAAGAGATCGAGTTTGTACAACTTGAGGGATTAAACACGCAGTTGGATATCAGCAACCTTGACAAAGGAGTATACCTTTACCGCATCAATACATCGGATAATGTCAATCTTAAAGCCGGAAAGCTGATGATTATGGAGTAGAATATTTCTTCTGCTTAAAAATATCTTAACCATTTAAAAATAATTGGGGCTATCTATGATTGGCCCCAATTATTTTATGGACGATAAACCATTGTAGAGCCTTTACTAAAGATATAAATTGGTGACGCTAAAACTAAAACTAGAGTGATCATATTCATATCTAATTAAACATCTAAATCCAAATGACTATGAGAAAATCAATTCTCCGGAGCGGAATAATCATATTTGTGGTCATTTGCACCTCATGTAATCATAGCGCTATTGAGAAATCCTCAAAGCAGGAGATCGTTGAATCAATGACCCTGGCAAATGACTATTTCATGGAAAAATGGCCCGATACCGGGAAAGATATCCTTCAACCCACTACTGGCATCCTCTGGAAAAGCAATATCTGGACCCGTGGCACCTATTATACGGGCTTAATGGAGCTATACAAGGCCACAGAAGAATCCCATCTCCTGAAGTATGCTGAGGATTGGGGGGAAAGCCATAATTGGAAGATTAGCCCCAAGGAGATGTGGAATGACCAGCTGGCAGGACAGACATATATTGAGCTCTACCTGATGGATACCACAAGATCTGAACTCATTGCCGATGTGAAGGAATCCATTGATGCATATATAGAGACTGGGGAGACCGGGGGAAGGGAATTCGGCAACAATTGGAACTGGATAGATGCAGCCTATATGGCTATGCCCCTGTTTGCCCAGTTGGGCGTTATCACCGGTAAAGATGTCTATTTTGAACACATGCATGCCCTGTATACAGACATGAAGGATGGTGTAGGTGGAGGCCTGTTTAATAAAGAGGATGGCCTGTGGTGGAGGGATGCTGATTTTGTGCCACCCTACCAGGAACCCAATGGAGAGGATTGTTACTGGTCCCGGGGAAATGGCTGGGTGCTCGGTGCCCTTGTCCGGACCCTCCAGATTCTGCCTGCAAATTCAGAATACCGCGACGAATACCAGCACATGCTCAAGCTTATGTGTGAGGCCCTGCTGAAGGTTCAAAGAAATGACGGAATGTGGAATGTGAGCCTGCATGATCCGGATCATTTTGGAGGAAGGGAGCTGACAGGATCAGCCTTTTTCCTTTACGGGATGGCATGGGGAGTAAACAATGAATTGCTTGATGCCGGGACCTATACGACTGCCATAAATCAGGGGTGGAATACAATGGTGAAGGAGTGTCTTCATCCCACTGGATTTTTAGGCCATGTTCAGGGTACGGGAAAAGAGCCCAAAGACGGACAACCGGTCACCTATGACTCCATGCCTGACTTTGAAGATTACGGGCTTGGTGCTTTTCTTCTGGCAGGTTGTGAAATAGTAAAAATGAAATAATACGGGGTCACTTTTCCGGACAGTTTTCTTCTACTGGTGGTTACAATTAGTTAAGCAATCACACACATTATTATTATGGAGTAATGTATCCACATCGTTGATCTCACCACAATTTGGTAAGAATCAAATTGAATTCTATCTTGCCTGCCTCATTCACTATGGATAGAAGATTCCACATAAATGAAATATTAAAAATTGGACTGATCATCGTTCAAGTATTAACATGCTCATTTGTTGCATCTGCACAGGATATTGATTTTGATCATATCAAGATGCAAGACGGAATTCCCGACAACACTGTGCGAGACATTTTCCAGGACAGCAGGGGATATATGTGGTTTGCCACTTTTAATGGTCTCTGCAGGTATGATGGGAAAAATTTCTATACCTACCACTCCATTCCGGGAGACACCACCAGCCTTAGTAACAACCGGATTGAATATATAAAAGAGGACAAGGATGGTTACATCTGGGGTATAACCAAAGATGGCAATGTGCACAGGATTGATCCTTCAACCCATGTTGTTCTGGACCTGTTCTCCCAGATCCTTAAACGGGAAGTCCCCATAATTGATTATATCATTACCTCCAGTGGAGACCTTTGGTTATGGGGAGAAAAAGGCTGTGTATACCTGAGCTATTCAGCTAACAGGAAGGACCTGAATTCCGAGTATTTCACCAACAGGCAATTCCTCCCGAATAATACGATCCATTTTATTCACGAGGACAGGAAGGGTAAAATCTGGATCGGGACAGAAGAAGGTCTTGTACAAATTGACAATTCAGCATCAAACATGAGGCTTGTCAATAATTACCTGGACGGACAAAGTATTATAAGCAAACATGAAGACGGAAATCATCTTTTGTTTGGAACAAGCAGATCCGGACTGAAGTGCTATGATAATGCAGCAGGAAGTTTCAGGCATTTTCCATTGATAAATGAGCACCTTAAGACAAATCCAATCTACTGCATTCAAGCCATTGATTCCACCAGGATCCTTCTGGGTTCCAGTCAATATATTTTCGACGTTAACAAAAAAGAGAACATAGTAGTTCGCAGCTTCCACAGTAAAATAGACAGTGTCAGAGAATTTTTTGTCGACTCCCGGAATAATATTTGGGTTTCCCAGTATAATAGAGGCATCTACAGGTATGACCAGGTTTCACAAAATTTGCTATACTATCCACTTGAAGCCGCTAACAGGGAGTTCCTTGGCGATCTGGATCATCCGGTATTTCTCGAAGACAGCAATCATGATCTCTGGGTTGGCGTCCGTGGAGGAGGAGTTTTTCTGTACAGGCCGGAACAAGATGATTTTAAGAATTATCTCTACTCGGAAGAGAATACAAACAGCCTCTCTTCTAATTTTATACTCGATGTGTTCGAAGATAATTCCAAAAACCTGTGGATTGGGACCATGGTCGGAGGAATCAATAAGACTGATTTGTCCCCCAGGCCATTTTTCTGGCACCAGCCTGTTAAAAATCCTGTGAATACATATGTAAATACGATCCGGGCTGCTGTGGTTGATAAGAACGGTTACTTATGGTTGGGGAGCAAGGGGGGAAAGATATATTGCTATGACAAGGATAAAGTACTTCGCAGAACCATTCCCGATGATCTGAGCCTGTCAGGAAGGAAGCTCCTGGACGATATTAATGTCTATTGTTTAATCTTCGATGATTCTGATAACCTGTGGATTGCAACTAAAGGGAAAGGAATATTTGTCCTGAAAGATATACTGGATAATCCTGATAAAAACATTGACATTATTCATTTCGATGTGCAGCGTTCCAGGACTCTTGACGAGGTGTTTTCCATTTTTCAGGATGACCACGGGCAGATCTGGATTGGTTCCCTTGAGTCTGGAGTAGGTCTGTTAAAAGATCCATTTACCAATCCCACCTTTGAATCCTTTTCAAAAGAAAAAGACAATTTAGCGAGTGACAAAACCAGGTATTTTTTTGTTGACAAATCCGGTAACCTCTGGATAGGGACTTCCGATGGCATAAGTTTTCTCAAGGCAAATCAGCTTACGAGTGAAAAGAAAGAATTTAAGATAATTCAAAGCAACAGGGGAAAATCATCCAGCCTGGTTTACAATAGTGTGGATTGCATTTTCCAGAGTGAAGACAGCTCCATTTATGCGGCAACTTTAGGGGGGGGATTCAGCAGGCTCAACATAAAGAACATCCGGAATGAAAGGTGGGAATGGGAGGTTTTTAATACCTCAAACGGGTTATCATCAAATATGGTCTATGCCATCCTGGAAGATAAGGACAATAATCTATGGATGAGTACCAGCGACGGGATAAACAGGTTCAATCCAGCTACAAAAGCATTCGAGAATTTCTTTGTTGAAAAAACTGCCATTCTGAATTATTTCACCGAGAGTTGCGGGGTCTCAACTTCAGAGGGAGAGATCATCTTCGGGAATAGCAAGGGTTTCCTCTATTTTAATCCAAGGTCCGTTGTAAAAGATTCCAGCAGGTATCCTGTTGTTCTTTCAAAGTTCATGGTAAACGGGAACGAGATATTGCCCGGAGAATCCGATCTTCTCGATAAGGCCATTGAATTTGAGAATCAAATTGAGCTAACCCATTTGCAGAACTCATTTCAAATCGAATTTTCCGTACTTGATTTCACAAATCCTGACAAACTTCAATTCTCATTCAAGCTCGAAAACTACGATACCGATTGGAGCATTCCCCTCACAACCAACCGGGCAATCTATCAAAATATGCCTCCGGGCAAGTATACATTCCTGCTGAAAGCTTTGAATAGTGACGGGGTGGAAATCCCGGAGATTAAAGAATTTGGAATTGCCATAAGCCCGCCATTCAGTCAATCACCCCTGGGAATCCTCCTGATAGTCCTGGTATCCGGAACCATACTGTTCACGATTTTCTTCCTCTATAAAAGGCAGACGGAGGCAAAGCATAAAATCACCTACATGGACAGGTTGAATGAGAAAAAATTGCAATATTATACCAATATCTCTCATGAATTCAAGAATCCTTTAACCATGATAATCAACCCGGTTAAGGATATCATTGCTGATTTAGATTCACCCGAAGTCGTAAAGAAACGAGCAAATCAAATACATAAGAATGCCATCTACCTTTTGAACCTGGTGGAACAGATTCTGGACTTCCGTAAAATCAGGGAAGAACAGATGAAGCTTAGCCTCTCGTACATTGATATAGTTGAATATATCAGAAACCTGTCAGATTTATTTGTTCCTCTGGCGGAGAAGAAAAATATTGATTTCAGGTTTACATCTAACCGGAATGAATTTTTAGGGTACATTGATTGCAAGGTCATGAACAAAATATTAAACAACTTGCTGTCAAATGCATTCAAGTTTACCCCTGAAGGGAAGTCCATAGAAATTGGTATTGATTGCAAAGAAAGCTCGGATTTTTTTGAATTATCGGTAATAGATGAAGGCCAGGGAATTAAGAAAGAGGAACTGAGTCGCATTTTTGAACGCTTCCACAGAAACGAGAACAGTTCCGGCCTGGGCTTATCTTTTGTAAAAGAACTGGTAACACTGCACAATGGGACCATACAGGTTGACAGTGAGATTAACAGGGGCACACACTTCAGGCTGTCCATACCCCTTATTGGAGATGTTGAAAATTCCGATGATCTATCCATTACTGAGGCCGATGAAATTCAACTCTCTGTTCCTCCGATTCTTCAATCAGAACAATTGAATGAAAATACATCCCAAAGCATTTCTCATAGGAACTCAATATTGATCATTGAAGACAATGTGGATATGAGAGAATACCTGGAGGATCAATTTAAAAAATTCTACGCCATATATACAGCCTGCAACGGGGAAGAAGGCCTTCATATTGCTCTTCAGGAGTCTCCGGACTTCATCGTTTGTGATCTGAATATGCCGGTCATGGACGGAATTGAAACGATTCGGAATTTGCGGGAAAATTTCACCACCAGTCATATCCCTGTTATACTTCTTACTGCAGATTCAAGCGAAGAAAAGAAAATACATGGCCTTGAGACCGGGGCTGTCGATTATATCACAAAACCTTTCGATTTCAAATTATTAAAATTCAAAATCGACAACTATATCTCCAACAGAAAAAAACTGATCAACAAATTTAACCAGGAACCAAACCTTCCGGCCGATGTGCTAACAAATTCCGATCAGGACAAACAATTCATTAAAGAATTAACCAGGATAATTGATGATAGCATTGGAAAGATTGATTTCAATATCGATTTTCTAGCAAGAAAGACAGGCCATAGCCGCACCAACCTGTACAACAAAGTGAAAGGAATTACAGGGGTAACCCCACATCAGTATATCCTATCCATTCAAATGAAAAAGGCGGCATTATTGCTTGAAGAAACCAGCTACCCCATCTCAGAAGTGGGATTGATGGTTGGCTTTAATGATGCAAATTATTTCAGCAAATCGTTCAAGAAACATTTCGGTAAAACTCCGAAATCTTATCAGGTTGAACTAAGGTAAACCTTAAAAATCTGAGCTATCATCTGACATGACTAGTGCGATTCATGTCTCCTTTTCCTTGCATATTGTTCATAAAGTTCCGGAAGATCGTATGTAGAACACAGATACGATAATCATGAAAAATGTAACCATTTTTCCACTTCAAAACGAGAGTATGTCCGTTACTTTATTCTCAAGCAACAACAGTACCGGATAATGCAAAGAATTGGATTGGGAAATACAAGTGAAGAGATCTCGATTGCGGGATTGGGATGCATGTATTTTGGCACCAGAGTGGATGAAAAAACATCCTTCCGGCTACTTGATATGTATGTGGACCATGGAGGGAACTTCCTGGACTCAGCCAATAAATATGCCAGCTGGTTACCCGGGTTTAAGGGCGGAGAAAGCGAAACCATTATCGGCAAATGGCTGAAACAGAATTCAGCTCCTTCAGATCTCCTGATTTCATCAAAAGTTGGCTTCCATTATGGGGAAATCCCCCGTTCACTTAAAAAAGAGATTATCATATCTGAATGTGAGAAAAGTCTGCACAGGATGGGTGTTGAAACCATCGATATATACTTTGCCCATGCCTACGACCGGGATACTCCCATAGAAGAAACCATGGAAGCATTTCATCAGCTAATAAAGGCAGGTAAGATTCGATATGCAGGGGCGAGCAATTACCCAGGATGGAGGCTGGAGGAAGCGAATTCCGTTGCCAGAAGCCAGGGATGGGCTGGATATTCCTGCCTGCAACAGCGACACACGTACATGGAACCTTCCTCAAGGGCAGAATTTAACAATCAGGAGTTCCTCAGCCCGGAAATTGAAGACCTATGCCTAAGAAAAGGCCTCAGCATAATTGCATATTCGCCTCTACTGGGAGGGTTCTATTCCCGGATGGAAGCCCCCCTTCCCGCCTTGTACCAGAATGCTCTCAACGAAGAGAGACTGCTCAGCCTGAGAAATACTTGCTCAGAAACCGGACTTAGTCCAACACAACTTGTACTGGCCTGGATGGTTAGCCATTCTCCTGCAATAATTCCCCTGCTGGGATGCAGTTCTTCAAGCCAACTTGAGGAAAACCTTGTTGCCGTGACCACTTCATTGAATCCTGATGTAGTTCAAAGGCTGCTATAGTAGAATGTGTAAAAGCCAGAAAATGAAACGTTTTTCAATATATCTTTTTGCTGCAAGCTTCTTTCTTCTCCTTTTCGGATCTTGCAATACTAATTCGAACAATCCCGAAATACCAGCGGAAATCTCAAAGGAGGCTAAACCCTGGGCCTACTGGTGGTGGATGGGAAATTCCGTCAGCCCTGAAGGAATTACGGCTAACCTGGAGAAATACAGCAAAGCCGGAATGGGTGGATTGCATATCGTTCCCATTTATGGAGAAAAAGGAGATGAGGAAAACTTTATCCAGTATGTAAGTCCCGAGTGGATGGAGATGCTGAAGCATGCGGTTGCTGAAGCGGAAAGGCTGAACATGGGAATCGATATGACTTCGGGCACCGGCTGGCCTTTCGGTGGTCCTTTAATCGATGAAGCACATGCAGCAAAAGCTTTTGATGTGATTGAGATCTTTGAACCTGGATCCTTTCTGCCTGAGGATTTTTATTCAGAGGTCATGGGGCTGAATCTCCTCTCTCTTGCAGGGTATGACAGTGAGGGAAACTATGTGGATATTCCATTTTCCCTTAACAAGGAAGGGAAAGTAGACTGGGATATTCCAGCTCCGGACTATAAAGTATACGCCTTATTTCAGAGAATGACCCGTCAAAAGGTAAAGCGCGCTGCTCCGGGAGGAGAGGGATATGTGGTGGATTACTTCAGCAAAGAGGCGTCTCAATTCTATTTTCAAAAGTTCCGAAAGGCATTCGGGGAAACGGATTTCAGCCATGGACAAGTCAGGTCCTTTTACAATGACTCATATGAAGTGTATGGTGCGAACTGGACAGAAGGTTTTCTGGATCAATTTCAGGAACTAAGGGGGTATTCATTGTTACCCTACATTAAATACCTTGCGGATACCCTGGAATCAGATGTCCGTCTGCGAATACGGGTCGATTTCCAGGAAACTATCTCTGACCTTCTGAGGGATGAGTTTGCGTCAGACTGGGTAGAAGCATCTCGTTCACTTGGATTGATAACACGTTACCAGGCACATGGCTCACCCGGCAACCTGATCGATCTGTATTCATTGTCAGATATCCCTGAAACAGAATCCTTCGGCAGGAGTAATTTCCCGATTCCAGGTCTTCGCCAGGATCAAGACTACCAGGAAGAGGTATTTGGCAAACCCACACCCTTTACCATTAAATTTGCCTCTTCCGCAGCAAACCTGAGCGGAAAAAGGCTGGTCTCATCGGAGTCTGCCACCTGGCTGGGTGATCATTTCAAAGTTTCCCTGGCTCAGGTAAAGCCGCAAATGGATGAATTATTTGTCTCAGGGATCAACCATATTTTCTACCATGGGATAACCTATTCCCCGCCAGAGAAACCCTTCCCCGGAAACTTATTTTATGCATCCACCAATTTTGGTCCACTTTCCCATTTCTGGAATGAATTTCCTGAATTAAACCGATATGTGGCCAAATGCCAGCATATCTTGCAAAACACCAAACCGGACAACGATATTCTTGTCTATTTCCCCATTCATGATGTCTGGGCAATGCCGGATGCCAGAAGTTTCCCAAGAATGTTTGAGGTCCACCATGCAAAGGACTGGCTGATTGAATCTCCCTTTGGAGCTATGATACAGGATCTCTGGTATTCAGGTTATACCTTTGACTATATCTCCGATCTCAAACTCAAGGATCTGGTAAACGGCAAAAAGGAAGCACGGATAGGAAACTCATCATACAAAGCCATCCTGGTTCCGGAATGTAAAACCATTCCACTGGAAACATTAAAGCACCTGGCAGACCTGGCAAAGAAGGGGGTCCCGGTAATCTTTGAGAAACAACTCCCGGAAGATGTACCCGGACTCTATCAGCTTGAGGAAAGACGCACAATGCTTGCAGAGCTTAAGACCGGCATGCAAAAGTCAGGAAAAACCAAAGTAACAACTGAGATCAAAAAGGAACTATTAAGCTCAGGGATTATAGCTGAGGGCTTATCTGAGAAGGGATTGAGTTTTATCCGGAAAACCTCCGGCGACAAGACCATCTATTTTGTGACAAACCTCTCCCCCTCCCCTTGCAATGACTGGATCAAGATGAGTGTTTCGGATGAACATATTGAAATCCATGATCCCCTGAATGATAACCGGGGTATGGCAAAAACCCGGTCAGAAAAAAATGGAACGGAGATCTACCTTCAACTTGCCCCGGGTGAGAGTTGCATTCTGACAAGCCTTACAGACAAAGCGGGAACTCGGGCGTCAGATATACAGGCATGGAAATATACAGAACCGGATGAGTCTCAAAAAATCCAGCTTAGCGGCCCATGGACTCTGACACCTTTAGAAGGGGCCCCGAAGATACCAGAACAGGCAGAAATGGAGGAACTGATTTCATGGACGGGCCTTGGAGAGGATTGGGAAACTTTCAGCGGTACCGCGGCCTATTCACAAGATTTCCAGGTACCGGAGAAACTCCTTGAAAATGATTTCATGCTTGACCTCGGAGATGTGAGGGAAACGGGCCTGGTAAAGATCAATGGGCAGGAAGTGGGACTTTCATGGAGTGTCCCTTTCAAGCTGATTGTCCCTGCGGGAATTCTCAAGGAGTCAAATACCATTGAAATCGAAGTCAGGAACCTTTCCTTCAACCGGATTATTGACCTGGACCGGAAAGGAATTACCTGGAAAAATTATTATGAGATAAATTTTGTGAATATACGTTATGAGCCTTACGATGCTTCCGGAGCTGAGCCCATGCCATCCGGTCTGCTGGGCCCAATTACTTTAACACCCTTAAACCAATCCGATATACAATAAAACCATTCATTCAGACATGAAAAAAATCCTGTACATCCCCGCCGGCATTCTGCTGTGCTCATTTATCCTCCTTCCCCCGAAAGAGATAAAAATATCAAAGGAGAAGGTTCTGGAACAGATGACCCGGTCCAACGACTACCTGATGAAAAGATGGCCGGATCCTGGAGTGAATGTGATCACCAACCGGGAGCGTCCAAGCAACCTGTGGACCAGAGGCACCTATTACACCGGATTGATGGCCCTTTACAGCATTGATCGACAAGAGCAGTATTATCGCTACGCGGTGGACTGGGGGGAATCACATGAGTGGAATATGAGAGACGGCATTAACCGGAATGCCAATACACACTGTGCCGGGCAAACCTATATTGATCTCTACAATATAGATCCGAAGCCCGAAAGGATCGCGAATATCAAGAAAGCTATAGACATTATGGTGGACTCCGAGAAGAAAGATGACTGGTGGTGGATTGATGCCTTTTATATGGCCATGCCTACTATTACAAAACTGGGCCTTGTGGAACAAGATGAAAAGTACTTTCAGAAAATGTATGAGCTCTATCTTTTTACCAAGGAATCACACGGGGGAGACGGCCTGTACAATGAAGCAGATGGATTATGGTGGAGAGATGAGAACTTCAAACCTCCTTTTAAAACCCCCGGCGGAAAGAATTGTTACTGGTCAAGAGGGAATGGATGGGTTTTTGCGGCTTTGGCAAGGGTACTTGACATCATCCCTGAAGATGCAATTGGATACGAGGATTATAAAACAACCTATCTTAAGATGGCTGATGCCCTTGTCTCAATACAGCGCAAGGACGGGTTCTGGAATGTCAGTCTGGATGATCCTGAGGATTTCGGGGGGAAAGAATCCTCCGGGACCTCCTTTTTTGTTTATGGCATGGCCTGGGGTATCAACAATGGACTTCTGCCAAAAGAGAAATATATTTCAGCAGTGAACAAAGGATGGGAAGCACTTATCAAAGAGGCCGTGCATCCGGACGGTTCCATTGGTTTTGTCCAGGCAACCGGAGACAGACCCTCCGACGGACAGCCTGTGACCTATGATTCCAAGCCCGACTTTGAAGATTATACCATTGGTGCATTCCTGCTGGCAGGCAGTGAGGTTTATCATCTGGCTAAATAGGAGACATGAGAACTGATCCAATGAAACACGCTAAGCACCTGAACCTTTTACCGGTTCTTCCGGCACTGATCCTGGGGATCATCTTTGTAACAGGACTTTCATCCTGTGCCGATTCAGGAAAATCAGACCTTGTCAAAAGGCTGGAAGAGATATTTTATGACCCATCTTTTGCGAAAATCCCGGATGTCCCTTTTAATGTGGCTGATTACGGTGCGGTGGGAGATGGAGAAACACTTGATACCAAAGCCATTCAGGATTGCATTGATGCAGCTGCCGAAGCAGGTGGAGGAGTAGTTTCTTTCCCCCAGGGAGTGTTCCACTCCGGAGCGATATTTGTAAAATCCAATGTGGAACTGCACATTGATGAGGGCGTTACCATTAAAGCCATCCAGGACGATAGCCACTACCCTGAGATCTGGAGCCGGATTGCCGGTGTTGAGATGTACTGGCCTGCAGCTTTGATCAACATCTATGAGCAGAAAAATGTGCGGGTTACAGGAAAGGGTACCATTGATGGAAACGGTAAATACTGGTGGGATAAATTCTGGGGAGATCCGCCCCGAAGTGGAGGAATGTATACGGACTATTTAGCCAGGGGACTGCGCTGGGCTGTTGATTACGACTGCAAAAGGGTTCGGGCTGTGGTTGCCTATGAATCAGAAGATATCCTGCTAAAAGATTTTACAGTGAAGCGATCCGGATTCTGGACCGTGACCAATACATATTGCAAACGGGTTCATATAGATGGAGTGATAGTCAGGAACAATGAGGGTGGATTCGGTCCCAGTTCAGACGGCATTAACACAGATTCCTCCTCAGACATACTTGTGGAGAATTGTGACATCGATTGTAACGATGATAACCTTTGCATCAAGGCAGGAAAGGATGCAGACGGACTGAGGGTAAATCGTCCGGCCGAGAACATCGTTTACCGGAATTGCATCACCAGGTCAGGGCATGGACTGTTTACCCTGGGTAGTGAAACCTCGGGCGGCATGAGAAATATTGAGGTCTATGGTCTGAAGGCCATTGGGACCTCTATGGGGCTTCGGTTCAAATCTGCAAAGGTCAGGGGCGGGGTTATGGAAAACATACACTTTCACAACATCGAAATGGCAGGAGTTACTTATCCCTTTCATTTTGAAATGAATTGGTATCCAGCCTACAGCTATCCCACAATCCCGGAAAACATCCCGGAAGACTCCATTCCCGATCGCTGGATCGCTCTCACCAATCCAGTCTTGCCCCCTGAAAAGGGCATTCCGGAGTTCAAGAATATTTCCTTCACAGATATTACCGTGACAGATGCACAGCAAGCTTTCTTTGTCAATGCTTACGAGGAGAAACCCATGTCTAATTTGCAATGGAAAAATGTGAGTATTCAGGCTGAAGAAGCAGGAGAGATTAACCATGCCCTTGATTGGACCATGGAGGATGTAGCCCTGCACCTCCCCGTATCAGAAGAAATTAAATTAAACAATGCTGTCAATGTAGAGCTGCCTGAATACTTCATTGAAACCACCGGCCGGGTGGAAGAAGAGAAAGTACTGGTAGAGCTTAATGAAATCCTTTCTCTTTCTGAGCCAGGAGAGGGAACTGCAATGATTGCCATTGATGAAGAGAGTGGCATTATAAATAGTGAGGATACGATCCTTTCAGAAAAAATCACTCTGGTTATGCGGCCCGATAAGGAAAACACATTCAGGTTTTATGAACCCTGGGGAGATGGGGTGGTTTTTTCGCCTGTGGATATTAACCTTTCCGTGCCCGCCAACCAGCTTATCGTTTCGGGTGAAAAAAGCCATATCTGGACCTTCTATGTGAAAATCATCGAGAAACCCCATGCGGTAAACGGGGCCGACACCTGGGAATATTACCCCGACAATCAGTGGCTGAAGCTAAATAAAACAGGCTCAACATTCACCATTCAGGTTCGCAGTATTAAATAATTTACAAAGTTAAGGCATTACTAATAATTTTTTATGATGAAATTCTTGTTTAAAATACTGCTCCTCCTTCTGATGTGTTTCCAGTGGACAGAAAGCTCTGCATCTGTATATTATGTCGCTGTCGATGGCAACGATGAGCAATCCGGAACCCGGGAATTTCCCCTTGCCTCGATTCAAAAGGCACAGGAGTATGCCAGTCCGGGAGATACAGTTTACATCAGGGGTGGAGAATACATACTTACAGAAGATGACATCTCAAGGGTTCACCAAAACCTTTTCGCGTGTATTTCCTTTCTGGATAAAAGCGGTACACCTGGCAATCTCATAAAGTACTGGGCCTACCCCGGCGAAAATCCGGTATTTGATCATTCGGCAGTAATACCCGCTAATAAAAGAAATGTCGGAATCTATGTAACAGCTAACTATATCCATATCAAAGGATTAGAAATAAAGGGCATACAGGTATCCATAACGACCCATACGGAATCATACTGCATCTATAGCTGGGGTAGCCATAATATTTTTGAAGGGCTACGCCTGCATGATGGACAGGGAACAGGTCTCCGGCACAGGAAGGGTGGAAACAATCTTTTCCTGAATTGCGATGCTTACAACAACCATGACTATACTTCAGAAGGCGGAAGGGGAGGAAATACAGACGGATTTGGTTGCCATCCTCATGCAGGCGGGACCGGCAATGTGTTCAGGGGGTGCCGGGCCTGGTTCAACAGCGATGATGGATACGACCTGATCGGTGCCATGGAAGAGGTGGTTATTGACAGTTGTTGGGCCATGTACGCAGGTTATTCCACAAGTTTTAGCAGCCTTGGTGATGGGAATGGCTTTAAAGCAGGAGGACATGCAACCCTGTCGGTGGAAAAATTACCCGACCCAATTCCCAGGCACACAGTCAAATTCTGTCTTGCGGTAGGGAATAAGGCAAGCGGATTTTATGCCAATCATCACATCGGGGGAATAAACTGGTACAACAATTCGGCATACAGGAACCAGTATAATTACAATATGCTTAACCGCCTGTCCGATAATGAGACTGATGTGCCTGGTTATGACCATGTGCTTAAGAATAACCTGGGATACAAAGGGAAAACAGAGATCAGGAGTATCGACTACGCGCAATGTGATAACACACATAATTATTTTGACCTTGATCTTTCCATCTCTAAAGATGATTTCCTCAGCCTGGATGAAGCCCTGCTGATAAGGCCCCGGGAAGCTGACGGAAGTCTTCCTGAAGTTGATTTTATGAAATTGAGCTCCGGAAGCGACCTGGTTGACAAAGGCCTGGACATTGGTTTCCTCTTCCATTATAAAGCACCGGATCTGGGCGCATATGAACTAAGCTATTTTGCTTTCCCCGAATCACATGCTCTATGGTACCAGTACTATTACCCAGAGAACTACCAGGAGGAGGGGAATGAAGCGGAATCCATGATTTTTGGATTGCAGGATCAGGATACCTTGATAAACGGGCTTCAATACAACCAGGTGTTCAGGTTTTATTCTGAGCCCCCAGATCCTTCATCAGCAGTGTACATCGGCGCCATCAGGGAAGATGATAATCAAAGAGTCTTTTACCTGGGGGAGCATCCATTCTCCTACCCTGTAACTGATACAAGTGAGATAATGATTTATGATTTCTCAGTGAATGTTGGGGATACTATCCGGGAAGGATTATTCACTACAAATGAGTACCTGGTTGTAAGCGAAATGGATACCATTCCAATTGGAGAGACCATCAGAAAGCGAATCCACTTCGAGAATCATGCTGACACAAAATGGATTGAGGGGATTGGAAATGAGAGGGGCTTGCTCTTTTACTCAGGAGCACTTCTGAATAATGGTTTATGGGGAGACCTTAGCTGTTTTTACCAGGATGGCGTGGAACTATTCCATAATCAAAATTATGATAATTGCGTTGAAGGAATTTCGAATCAAATAAGCCAGGAAATCAATGATCCGGACATTAAGATCTTTCCGAATCCATGCAGTTCAGGCTTTGTGGATATAGAAGTATCCTTTGAGCTCAAATCTATTCAGCTCCTGAATATTGAAGGCCAGGTGATCCGGGAATTTCAACGATCAAAAGAATACAATCACCGAATTCAGACAGGCAACCTGGAGCCCGGAATTTATATTCTCAAGCTGACAAATAGCCGCAATGAAATCTACACCAGGAAACTGGTAATTAACACAATAAGCTGATTCTTTTGAGTATGGCCATATCCATAGTATTAACCAATTTAATAATGGGTGGAAAACATACTTCCCAAGGATGCAATTAACTTTTCCATGGTGTTGATATCCTGATCTTTCGCACTGGCAGCAGTGATCCAGGTTTCCAGTGATTTTGCAGGTTTTGATACCAGGAGATGTTGTGTGCTGTCGTCAATGGCCTGCATATAGTCATCCGGATTGTAAATGATTGCTGCCCCCAGTTCCATGGTTTCTGCAGCCACATCTTCAGGATGCAATCCCCAGGTCGCAATATAATTTTCACCCCTGATAACCTCCTGCCCTTCCCAGTAATTAATTCCCGTTACGAACTGTACCTGATCATTCCCAATAACACTGGCTTCCACCTTAGCCTCACGTTTTCCGGAATAAACGCTTACCCTTACCAGGACATCAACTGTACCATCCTTATAAGGAACACCTTCTGACAGCATTTCCATGAACGAGGAGTTCTTTCCCTTTTGTACCCTTGCCGTGCGGTTCGTTACAGGATCAAGGGGAACAACTTTCTCGCCATCCCAGAGCCTGATTCCACCAAGTCCGACCGTAGTTCCGGCCTTATAATAATCTGCCCCCCAGCCGTTATTTTGCTGCTCGGGTGTGGGATACCATTTGGCCTCCAGTAATTCGAGTCCGGGATTCACTTTTGAATACACATCAATGGCAGCTTTAAAATCAAAATAAATACGGAGGGCCAGCCATTCGTTTTCAACAGCCGGACCATGATGTCCAATGGTCATGAACAAATCACCTGATTTATCTGAAATTTCCTCCACATAGAGACTGTCTGATCTCATGAAAAGGCTGACCTCTGTATTATTCTGGGTTACACAACTAAACATCATCAGGACGAACAGGAAAGTTACATACTTCATCATTGCTTTTTTTTGTCTTAAGTGGTTGTTAAACTGGCACATCGGGTGGCATTACAAATTTCTTCCAATGCGCAACGGTCATTCTTAGAATCAGCATAGAATATAGATATTTTAAATCAAAAACATGAAACTAAACCGGGTAATCTTTGCCCACAAAAATTCCTCACCCAAAATGTTTAAACAGAATCCCAATGCAGCGCGATCAGCTGAAGATCAGTACTGATTTCTCTTCAATGGAATGGCTGATCTTGTTCTCGTCACAGAACCTGTTAAAGGCCTTTTTAATATCCGGGGAGTGAAAACCTAAACTTTTATAATTAGCTGTGTTTTATCCTTTTTTACATATTAATTACCCCTTTATTAATTATTTTTGTAGTTATTATAGCTTTTTCATGTTTGAATTCGATAAAAATAAAAGTGGATTCAATATGCAGAAGCATGGAATAGAATCAGCTTAATCTCAGTTCGAAAATCCAGAAGCAATGAAAAAGAAATATATGACAGCATCGGAATTTGATGAGCGATTTGATGCAGGTGAAGATCTCTCCTCCCATTATGATCTCGACAATGCCACCAGACCCGGATTGGAGCAACGCCGTGTCAGTGTCGACTTTCCGGTATGGATGGTTCACAGACTGGATGTGATTGCCCGTCGGCTGGGAGTTACCCGCCAGAGTGTAATCAAAGTATATATCTCAGAGAAGCTGAAAAAGGAGATCCTGTAAGACTTATTTAAAAAGATCATTCATCCTTTAGCCCAACTACAGGATTCTGGATTGCCGCTCTGTAAATATGCCAGACCAGTGTCACGACACTCCCCAAAAGAATAAGCACACTTGAAATCACAAAGATCCATACACTGATATTGGTCCGGTAGGGGAAATTCTGCAACCACTGGTTTGCAATAAACCAGGATGCCAGAAAAGCAATAACAAGAGAGATTCCTACCAGGGCTAAAAACTCCGAGGAGAGCTTCAACATAATAACCTGAATGCTGGCTCCCAGGGTACGTTTAATGGATATCTCCTTCACCCTGTTATCCAGGGAGAATTTAAGCAGACTGAATAGGCCCACACAGGCCAGTAGCATGGCTATCACTGCAAAAAAGGCAATGGATTTCCGCAACCTGAATTCTGGCTTATACTGCTGGTTGTAAAAGTCATCCAGGAAATCATAGTCAAACAGCGCCACTGGAAATTCTTCCTCCCAGTGTTGCTGAATTAACTGAATGCCTTTCCGGGTATCACCTTCTGTTTTAATAAGCAGATAACCGAAATCGTAGGCGTAGCGATGAAAATAGGCCATAGGTTTTATGGGGTTCTTGATCCCCAAATGGTGGTGATCTTTCACAATTCCAACAATCCTGAGTTCTGCATTATCATTGGAAATGATTCGGTTAATGGCCGATTCAGGATCCCCGATTCCCAGAAGCTTCATAGCCGACTCATTAAGGATCACACAATTCCTGTCCATACCATATTCCCTGTGAAAAGAGTTACCCGCCAGGTACTCTACCTCCAGAATTTCAAAGTAGTGGTTATCAACAAAGTTCAATGGAATACTCACCTGCTCCTGCATGTTTTCACTATTGCTGACTGATAGGTTATCAATATGTATCCAGGATTCAGATCCCGGTGCGAAGTCGCAAGCGGATACTTGCTCGATCTCAGGATAGGAAATCAACAGATTGCGAAGGTGATCGATATATTCGAACTTCACTGAGTCGGGGGTCTGACACCAGGTCTCCGGAGCATTTAAAATGACTACCTGTTCGGAGTTGAAGCCCAATTCTTTATCAAGCATGAAATTTACCTGCCTTGATAAGGTCAGTGCATTAAAAATTAAAATGGCGGAGAGGGCAAACTGAATCACCACAAGGACTTTTCGAATACCCACCTTACGAGTCAGCCTGGCATGAGCCCGGGAAGCCACATTCCTGGTATCCACCCGGGTATTTACCATAGAGGGGTAAAACCCTATCACCAGTACTCCGACCCCAAAAACCCCTGTCACCAAAGGCCAGAATAGAGATTCTTTATAAAGGATCGCAGATCCGGGTAGATCAAAAATCTGATTAAACAGAGGATTAATCAGGGCGATTATCAGTAGTGAGAATCCAAATGCGATGGCATTTACAATTAAAATAACAAGCATCGATTGCCGGAAGAGGTTCTTACGGTTTTCCCCCAGCACTTTCCTTATTCCGAATTCATGACCTCGCTCTGCGTTCTGAGCGACCATCAGGTTGATGAAATTGATCCAGGCAATAAACATGATCATCACCGCGATAAATATCAGGATGATCACAGTTCTTCGCTCTCCGTTGATGGTCACTTCATTGTCCAGGTTTGAATCGAGATGAATTCCATTCAGGGGCTGGAGGTAGAACTTCACCTCCATATTCCTGCTCTCCAGGTCGGGCATGTAGGTATTCACCCTTTCATTCAGTTCGGCCTCAAATTTTACGGGATCGAAAGAATCATTGGCACGAATATAGGTGTATAACCAATTTCCCCGCCAGCTACCCTCGGGCTGTCCGAAAGGCCAGTCGGCAAAGGTAATGTAGGAGTAGATAAACTCCAGTTCCAGGTGGGTATTCTGAGGCAAGTCCTCAAACACTCCGGTAACCTGAAAAACCAGACCTTCATTATGCGAAAAAGACTTCCCCATGGGATCTTCCTCCCCGAACAGCTTTTTTGCCTGAGACTCAGAGATAATAGCTGTATAAGGATCCCGTAAGGCCGTTTCCCGATCACCCATAATCAGCTTAATTCTGAATATATCCAGAAAGCCATCATCGGCCCACAGCACTTTCTGCTTATTCAGATACTTCTGTTCCTCTTTCCGGTAGATCAGACACTCCTCGTAACATCCTCTGATGGCCTCCTCTATTTCGGGGAAGTCCCTTTTGATGGCCGGAGCCAGGGCCGACATGGTCCTGGCACTCTGTAAGTCCAGGTTCCCGTTTTGAAAACGCTCGTACGAGATGCGGTATACCTTTTCGGCTTCCGGATAGAATTTGTCGAAACTCAACTCATACCTCACATATTTCAGCAATAGCAGACAGGCTGAGATACCCACGATAAGATTCAACAGGTTGATGGCTGTAAAGAGTTTGTTCTTAAAAAGAACTCTGAGGGAAATAAGCAGTCCGAATTTCATTTCGGAATCAGTTTTGTGGGGCAATTTCAAATATAGCTTGCTGCAGATGAGAAGTCAATGAATAAATTGGGCTACTAGTTAAACAATTTGATCCTGAGTTTATATGGTCAAAATCTGTTAACTCATTTATGTTTTGGAAAGTTTTCACCAAGGATAAAAGCAGTGATGCTGAAGGATGGGAAATGCTGCGGATTAATTATTTCTTAATTTTTCTATCTGGTCTTTCAGTTTTGGAATATCTCTCGAAATAATACCCCAAATAATCACGTCATCCACTTTATCATAGCCATGAATCACCCAGTTCCTCAAATCCACGATTCTCCTGGAATCTGATATTTCAATCCCTTCATCCAATTTCAGAATTCTACTGACTGCTTCTCCAATAATTTCTAACTCTCTCTCAACGCCCCTTCTTAATAGTTTGTTCGATTGATAATCACTGAAGTTTCTGTTATCCCCCAGAAATTCATAAATTGAATCGATCGATTCACTTATATCCAGTAAATATTTCAGGACCTCACGCTGCATATAATAATTGTTTGGTTTCTTCTATACTTTCAATAAGATATGGATTTGACAATGAATTTTCCGTCATCAAATCTACCTTTCGTTTGAAGAGCTCCTCAAGTTTATCATGTAAATCAAAGTAATTATCTGTATACTTTTCAATGGATATATCGTTGAAAGATATCAGAATATCTATATCACTTTGATCAGAAAACTTCTCTGTACAGGCTGATCCAAAGACAAACATCTCCTTAATATCATGTGCTTCACAAAGATTTTTTAACTGATCAATGTTATCTGTAATAACTTGATTCATGCTGATCTATTTTAGTCAAAGATAATGTTCAATCTAGTATCTTTCAAATCAAATATCAAGCATTGAAACATTAATGGGCCGTTTTCTCTTTTCCAGGAACAATCCCTACCATAAGATTCAAGAGGTTGATGGTTGTAAAGAGTTTGTTCTTAAAAAGAACTCTGAGGGAAATAAGTAATCCGGATTTCATTTCAGAATATTTGCTACAGCATAAAGTGGAAACACTTGTATTTTTTCATATTCTGTGAAATTTTCCAGTGATAACCGACATCCATATCTCGCATTCTTTTCTTTTAAAAATAAAAACATGCTGTTCATTGAACCCTTTAATCCTGATTTGACTTCAAGGGGAACTATTTCATTTTTGTTCTGGATTAAATAATCAACCTCCGCATTGCTATTGAGCGCCTCACGGTGCCAATAAAACAGTTCGGTCTGATTGTAACAAGATGCATTCTTTAGTATCTCTAAACCGATAAACTGCTCCGCAATTCCTCCCTTATTCACCAGAATAAATTCATTGCTGAAAAGTAATTCTGAAATATCAAGCTGAAGTAAGCGTTGGAAAATACCCGTATCCAGTAAAAGCATTTTGCGCTTTTTCGGATTCACTTCTGCTCCCAATGGAATACCATTGGCTGATGTATGTGTTACAGGAATTACAAGACCAGCCATTATTAATAATTCAAGGGCTTCCTTTATTTGCAAAGTATTCAGGTTTTGAGATGCTTTATTATAAACAAATTTTCCTCCCGCTTGATGAACAACTGATTCAAATACTTCTAGAATGCGGGAAGAGGGAACCCTGTTTTTATACTTGCTAAAGTCCGTACGTAAGGAGGATATCAAATCATCCAATACCCGTTGGCATTCCCTTATATCATTATGGATTACATATTTTTCAACCACTTCTGGCATTCCGCCAATAATCATGAATTTTTTTAGCAAATCCAACAGTTTCTCATGAATAGGAATTGTAAGTGGGTTTTGTGCACTAGCCTTCATTTTCAGTTCTAATAGCTTTACATGCCCCGTCCCCAGAAGGAATTCATCAAAAGACAATGGGTACATGTGTATGAAGCGTATTCTTCCTACACCAAACGAAGGAATTTCTTCAAGGGCAAATTCCAACAGTGAACCAGCGGCAATAACATGTAATTCGGGCATTTTTTCATAAAAAAAACGCAAAGATGAAATGGCAGGGATGCAAGCTTGAACCTCATCCAAAAAAAGCAGCGTTTTTCCCGGTACAATTTCCATATCAAACATAACAGACAAGTTCTCACACAGAACCTGCGGTGTCAAATCTCCTTCAAAAAGAGAATGTACCTTTTTATGCTCCTCAAAGTTAATTTCCAGAAGTGAATCAAAACTTTCTCCTAATTTCCTTATCGATGAAGATTTACCAACCTGTCTTGCCCCTCTGACAAGTAATGGCTTTCGTTCTGCTGCTGCTTTCCAACCAGATAATTCCTTATCTATGTTTCGCTTTAAATACATCCATTACATTTTAAATCAAAGGCAATCATTACACAATTAAACAATTAATCAAAGGTAATATTACGAAAAATATGTTATTTTTCAAAGGTAATAATTAGGCAATTATTTCTTTTTTCAAAGGCAATATCAAACTTGACTCTGAGCTTATATGTTCGAATTTTGTCCCAAATAGTTTAAGAAGAGGACTGTTTTGTGCATTGTTTATCTATTGAAACTTACTTAGCTTGTATGACACTAAAAGCCCCACCATGAAAAGATCCAGGCTGTTAACAATTCTTGTACTGTTATCTGTAACCATTGTAACTTCAATGGCACAATCCAGTATCATTCTTACCTCCGACCAGCAGGTCATTGATCTGATGGACCCGGACAAAGTACTCGACATCTCCACGGGCTATAATAAAGTTTATGCCAGCCTTCGCCAGAAATGTGAATTGGCCCAGGCCAATGGGCAGGATATGTTGCGGGTAAAATATGATGCCTTTTACAGGCAGTACCGGGACCAACCGGAAACCGACCGTCTTCTTACCGTGGACAGCGATGAATACATAGAAAAAATAAAAGTTATCAGTGATTTTGCTTCTCAATACGGGCTGGGACTCGGCCTTCCCCTTCTGAGTCCCCTGGAACTGGGTTCGGGATACAACAAGCAAACCGGGAAATCCGGTAGTTGGATGCACTACAAGGTAGCCAACAGGGATCCACTGAGCGGCCGCTTCACTGTAAAGCTCTGGCAGCAGCTCTACTGGACCAACAACAAGGGAAAATTTGACATAAAGCTCAAAGCCGTAAAGGCCTATGCATTCAAGGAAGAAGCCATCCCCGAAAGCATGTTCAAAGCCGTTGACCGGGAAGATATCCTGGCCCTTGAAAATGTGGACTATGTCCAGTGGGACATTCCCATTCCTGCTGATGATTCCAACATGGATGTGGCCATGTGGGACGGGACAAGCGGATCGCCTCAGACAGCTGATAAAGCCAGGCAAATAGAAGTATTTTGTGAAGGATCGGAGGAGCTGAAGGGCTATAACAGGGTCCTTGTCCTCCTGGAATATGAGACTCCTGAGATGGCCTACTTTAGTGAGGTCACAGTTCCTTTCATGAAGGACATGTTTAAGCGTTACAAAGATGCGGGCATTAACCTGGTCCACCTGACCAATGATGAACCCCATTTTCAGGCTGACTGGTTTTACTTCAATCACCATGACAATGGCCAGTTTGCCATCCGTTACTTCAGCGAGGATATGGGTCAGAAATATGAAAAACAGTTTGGGATTCCGTTTGAAGAGAAAGATCTGCTCTACTTTGCCTGCGGGCCTGAGTCCTTCAGCAACTCCGTAGTGGCCACACAACATGTTCAGTATGTGAAAGGATCCTCCGGGGATGAGATTCAGAAGACCTTTCTTTTCAGGGACAATTATTATAAAATGCTTAACAACCACCTGGTGGACATCTTCACAGAGGTCCAGGCCTATTCCAGAGAACTTTTCGGAGTGGAAGACTGGGGCACAAGCGGGCACGCTTCATGGGCCGAGAGTCCAACGATTGATTACTGGGATACCCGCAGCCTCCACAGGAATGCCTACAAGTATGAGTATACCTCCAGTTTTGTATGGGGAAACACCGTGCAACAGGCCGCTGCTGCCTGTTATGACTATTTCAAGTGGGGAGAGTACCTTTCTCCCACAAGGAACGACTTTGCCGAGCTGGGATGGGTAGACCGTAATTACTATGCTTCGGCCATGGCCGCTTCAATTGGTGTGATCAATCGAAATCCGGCAGCCTATCCACATTTCTGGGGCCACCCCAAAGATGTGGCCAGAAGAAAGCAAGCCATTAACAATGCCTATGGTGGAAATGTCAAATCCCAATCCATGAAGCTGATTACAGGAATGGTACACCGGGATGTGGATGTGCTTGTCCTCTATCCAATGAACCTGGTGGCCGTGGATGAACGTTTCGGGTCGTGGATGACTCAGTACGGATATTGCAACTTCATCTCAGCCGAGAAACTATTGGAACTGGGCACCGTGAATGATCAGGGTGAACTCATCATTAAGGATAAGAAATACACCACGCTGGTCACCCTCTTCGAACCTCTGCCCAACAAAGGCCTTATATCCCTGATGGAAGAGTTTGTGGCTGAAGGTGGTCATGCATTGTGGTTCGGTCCGCCTCCTGTGATCAATGATCAGGGAGAACCCTGCCTTGGCAACTGGGAAAATCTGTTTGGTGTGAAATACACAGCTCCTGAACCCCAGGGCAGGATCGCTGTGGGAATGCGGATCGATTTTTCAGGACAGATGCAAAACATTCCACCACAGTATATACTGAGTGATTTTATCGTGGACCGGATCTATCCATTGGAGGCCATGGAAGGAACCTCAAAACTGGCCTACTGTGATAACGATCTCCTGGTGGGAACGGGAAAAGGAAATGCCTATTGCTTCGGATTCCGGCCAAGGGACGACCAGAGTGCCAGCCTGGGTTATGAAACCCGTACCCTGTTTGAGATACTTGACCATGTGGGAGCCTATGCCTCATCAGGTAGCTATCCAGGAGTGAACGATAATACCGAATACCAGAGCCGGAATTCGGATTACCTCTGCACCCGTTTCCCCAACGGGGCGACCGCAGTGGTCAGGCACTACAAAAACCACCGTGAAAACTGGGGAAGCGGTAATTCGCGGGATAAAGCTGAAGATGCGGCTGACCTGGCAGTCAATCCCCTCCCTTCAGATACCCTCAGTCTGAAAAACTTCCGGGTAAATGGTCACGAAATAGATTATGAAGGCAATCTGACCATGGCCTTCCGCACTAACGGGAAACAAGAACTGATCGCCTTTGATGGCGAAAACTGCAAGCAAGTAAAGATTGATGGAAAGACCTTTACCTTCTCAGGTGATCATCTCAAACATATTGCCTTTGCACCTTCACGCGAAAAAGAGAATACGCTGGAAATCAAGATAGAAGGAAGCACTTCAGTCAGAATTCCTCTTCCTTCAGGCATCGACATAAAATCGGCCAGACTGGTGGATGAGAAGGGCAAGAAAGTAAAATACAAGATTATAGATAACACTTTGCAACTGGAACTTAATAGTAAAACCAGCGGTCAGTGGCTTCTATACAGTTGGAACTGATCGGATGTTTGCACTATTTGGCTTCGCTATTAGGAATATCCGAATGATCATTACTTTCAAGCTTAATCTTTATCAACTCCTCTTTTAGCTTTTGAATCAAGGCATCATCGGCAGAATGATAAATATTCCTCCATTCGTTGGGATCATTTCTCAGGTCGTAGAGTTCCCAGCAGTTTTCATCTCTTACTCCCTGAGCCAGTAATCCATAGAAATAGATCAATTTGTATCTTTTGGTACGTATCCCAAGATGGGCCGGACGAACAGGCTGATCATCAGTCCAGTACCGGTAATACATACTCTGTGGCCAGTCGGATGGCGTATGACCCCATAAGTTCTTCCTGAAACTTCGGCCCTGCATTGGACCTGGTGGCTCCAAATCTGCGTAATCGAGCAGGAAAGGTGCAAAATCCACATTGGTAACGATATCGTTTACTTTACTTCCAGCTGGAATCTCGCGGGGATAGCGAACTATAAATGGCATCCTCAAAGACTCTTCATACATAAATCGCTTATCGAACAGGTTATGTTCTCCCAGGAAATACCCCTGGTCGGAAGTATAGATAACAAGAGTGTTATCGAGTTGTCCGGTGGTCCTTAAATATTCTATGATCTTACCCACTCCTGCATCAATGCTTGCCACTCCCTGAAGGTAATTTCTGATAAACTTCTGGTAAGTGGCCTTTCGCATCTCCAGAGTATCCCATTCCTGATCCAGCTGGAGCAAAGGAGGCGGATACCTTTGGGGATTATTGAGATAACGATCTCTTAGAATTTCCAGGGGCCAGCCTTCAAATGTTTTTCCCTGCGGACTCTCCTTCCAGTACAGATCAACCGGCTCGGGGAAGGTATCACCTGCAAACATGCTTAGATACTCCCTTGAAGCATAGAAAGGCTCATGTACCGATTTAAAGTGGGTCATAAGCATAAAGGGCTTGTCCTTCTGTTTTCTGTTTTCCAACCATTTAAGTGACAGGTCCACAATAACCTCAGAAGTATGCCCTTCATAAGATCTGCCATCTTTTTCATAGTTCTCCATCACATAGAGTGTGGGATTATTGTACTCACCCTGCCCTCGAAGTACTTCAAAGTAATCAAATCCTGCAGGTCTGGACTTAAGGTGCCACTTTCCCACTACAGCCGTTTCATACCCTGCTTGCTGCAGGATTATGGGTAGATGGTTTGGATTGGGTGAAAGAGAATCGGCCAGAGTTTTCGCTCCATTGACATGGCTGTATTGTCCTGTCAGGATGGTTGCCCTACTGGGTACACAGATGGAGTTTGTACAGAAAACATTTTCCAAAATCACGCCTTCCCGCGCCAGCTTGTCAATATGGGGAGTGTGAGCAACCTCACTCAGCCTCAGGTTATAACATCCGATGGTATTAACCGCGTGATCATCGGACATAATGAAGAGTATGTTGGGTCTGTCACTGGAACGCTTCGTACCAGAGCATGAAAATGCCAGGGTGGTTACCACCCAAAGTAACACCAGATATCTCATTTTGATGGCAGCGCTTTCATGTTATCTAAATTTAGGGAAATAGCCAGTTTACGAATCATCTCTGAAAGGGTGTTGGGTTATTGGGGTATTTCAAAATCAATCTCTAAAAAATCTGTTACCTCTTTCATCCACCTCTCCTCAACAAAGGCGACATGGTCGGGATGATTGTTGTAGGTTTCGTAATCCTCCTGGTCTGAAAAAACCATAGAAAAGCCATATTGATAATCATTCTTACTGCTCACCTGGAGAAATACCTGGAAGTCTCTGACCACAGGAATTCTGGTGAGGATCCGGTTTCCGTCATTCAGGAATTTTACAGCTTTTGAGGAGCCCTCCTTATAGGGCAGGTTAAATATAACCATGTGTTGAATCTCTTTGCCTTTTAACTGGTAACTGGCTGATACATTATCAGCAGAAATGGCCTTTTGAGTGAATACACTTCCGAAAAGAGTGGTTACTCCAAGCCTTTTGAAAAATTTTCTTCGTTTCATCATTGCTCTATATTTTTGTGGTGAAATTTCTATGGCGAAACTGTTCATTTTTCAGATCTATCCACGCCCACCTTGCTGGTTGGGTTTGTGGTTCAGGGTCTGAATACAATGGTACAGAATTATGCTTAGATTTTCAATTCACAAACTGCACCATTATTTGCAAATTCTGAGCTTCGAAGCTTCCTGGTATTCAAAAAAAATACCCATTCCAACCGAGAGGGTTAGAATGGGTACTTAAGTATGTCAGCAGATAAATCTGCGTCTGACTAGAAGTTGCTTTTTTTAGGCTTTGCCTCGTTAACCACAATCTTACGTTCTTCGTAAGTGGCGCCATTAAGTTCATCGATGGCTTTATTTGCTTCAGCTTTACTATCCATGGTGACAAAACCAAATCCTTTGCTTCGGCCACTATCTCTGTCAGTAATCACTTTTGTTGCATTAACTGTACCGTAATCTTCAAATACTTCGACCAGGTCCTGGTCATCTACCCTGTAATCAAGGTTTCCTACATAAATATTCATTGTAAATTTCTAATTTATTGATTATTATTTGCCAACGGGAAAAGCCCCATTAACAATTGCTTATAACTTGGATTTAATAAAGAGAGCTGTGATGTTCTGTCCCGAAAAAAGGATGGAGAAATTGAAAGCGCAGTTTTGTCAAATCTAAAATCCTGACAAAGATACACTTATTATTCGAATTTCTGCCAATTTTTAATACAGAGGCCAGTCACGAATATAGTATCCATCCAGGGTGGTGAGCTCCATATTCCTGATTTCAATCATTCCCTCTCCCTTTGATGGCTGCAATCCAATGGTCTTTAACCTGCCCACAAGCGGCATCTCAATGCTGTACTGATGCCAGCTCCCATCATGGTTTGATTCAATAGCTGAAACATTCATGCTCTCAACCGGCACAAAATCCGTTGCCATATATTTCTTGTAATCTGTATCATTCTGATCCTTCCAGAAGAGTCTGCCCTGACCTGAGCTATTGGATTTCATTTCAAACTTAAACAGGAAAGTAGCATCAAGGACATTGGGTGTAAAAACCGTTTCTACACTGGGTGTGTTGCCAGTAGATTCTATCAAAAGCACCTTATCAGAGACTGAGATCCGGGTATCTGCTGAACCCTGCCACGCATCGGCCACATTTCCACTGTAGTCCTTATTCAGCTGTGGAAGCAGGATTCCGGCCTCTTCCGCATGGGCATCCAGCTGAGTCAACATCTCCTGCACCTTCTCGGGCATCTTTTCAGCCAGGTTGTGAGTCTCCCCAATATCTTCATCCAGGTTATACAACTCGTACCTGTGCTCCCTGTCCGGTCCATCAAAAAAGAATTTATAAAATCTCCAGGGTCCATGCCGCATGGAGATATTGGGACGCCCACCTGTTGCAGGCGTGTAGTGACAGAAGGTAGAATAGATAGGCTCCCGAACATACTCCTTTTTCTTAAGTGCAGGTATATAACTCACTCCATCAGTAATTGCATCTTCAGGTGCTTGTATGCGAAGGAGCTCAAGCAGTGAGGAGTAGTGATCCACCGTGGAAACCACAACTTTTGATCTGGTCCCTGCTTTTGTTAGTCCTGGTACCCTTACAATCAGTGGAACCCTGATCCCTCCTTCATAGTTAATCCCTTTTCCAGCCCTTAGGGGATAGTTGTTTGTGGGTGTGGTTCCATCTGGTCCGTCATACATATTCCCCCCGTTGTCGGAGGTGAAAATGATAATGGTTTCCTTCTCCAGTCCCATTTCCTCCACCTTTTTTATGACCCGGCCAAAGTTGGTATCCATGTTCCCCACCATGGCTCCCATGGTTGGACAACGCTGCTTATTGTCAGGGCCAATCTTTTCTGAGTAGTATTGCTTTAGATCTTCCTTTCCCTGGTAAGGTGCATGCACATCGTAATACCAGAGACAGAGCAGGAACGGATTATCCTTGTTCTTCTCTATAAATCCAAGAGCTTCATCTGTAACCACATCACAGATATGGGTGCCTTCCGGAACCACTGGAAGGGTGTTGCAATCCCACGGTGCAAAAAAATGTCCGGGAGGCGGCGGCCCGGGATGTTCCCGTCCCCCAACAACCACATCAAATCCCTGGTTCTCCGGAATATACGGTTCTCTGCCCAGATGCCATTTCCCCATAAAAGCGGTGGTATATCCCTCTTCCTTCAAAACCTCGGCAAATGTCACATATTCATTGGGCAGCCGTGTTCGGGTTTGTGGTGTACCTGCTTTATACCAGGGCTGAGCAGTGTCTGATTCCTTTGGATCGAGCACCACATTGGCCACATGACCTGAAGGTGTGGTAAACCGCAACCGGCCCGGTTCCTGTCCGGTAAGTATACTGGCCCTTGTGGGAGAACAGAGCGGACTTGCAGTATATGCATCTGTGAACTGCATACCTGAAGCAGCAAATGCATCGATGTTGGGGGTTTCATAGAGATCCGACCCATAACAGCCCAGGTCCTTCCAACCCAGATCATCGGCAAGGACAAAGATTACATTGGGTTGTTCTGGAATCTGCTGACATCCAAAAAATGCAAGCAAGCTTAATACAGCTAAAGACAGAATATACTTTCTCATCACCAGGATTTAGTTTGAAGGTGAAGGTAAATGTATGA
>JAOZUK010000006.1 GCA_029938715.1 Bacteroidales bacterium
TTCCCGGCTTTCCAAGATGGGCAACCAGGGGCAGTGGAGCACAGATTAGAAATGCGAGTGCAGTAATCAGGGCTAAATGATAGGTAGGCCCGAGGACCTTTATCTTGAAGACCCGCTCCAGGGAAGCAAGAATAAAAGCTCCTGCAACCAGTCCTGTCAGGTAGGGGTAAAGTACTACCAGAATCCCCCATTGCAGCTCAATCTCATTGGGATAGATGAATCCATCCACCTTGGAGAGCATATCATATAAATGAGTTTCCATATTAGCTAACCTCCTGACTCAGTGCATTGTAAAAAAGTTTTGCTCCCGTATTCAAGTGTGGTTTCAAGATTCTTGTGACATTTTCTTTCAGGTATCTGACCAGATCGCTGTCTTTGTCATTTAAATCTCCATAGATCCTGGAGCCAGTGGGACAAATCTCCATACAGGCAGGATCCAATCCTCTTTTGATTCTGTGATAGCAGAGTGTGCATTTATCGGCGGTCTTCTTTTCCGGATGTATATACCTGCATCCATATGGACAGGCCTGAACACAATAGGAGCATCCTATACAATACTTATCATCCACCAGTGCAACTCCATCCGGACTTTCAAAGGTTGCTCCAACCGGACAGACCTGCGTACAGGGGGATTTGGCACAATGGTTGCACATTTTTGGGACGAAAAATGTTTTAAAGATGTCCTTTTCCTCCACGGATTGATCAAAACCATCAATGCCCCCATTGGGAGATTCTACTTTGGTTGTTCCATCCTTAAGAATTGTATATTGCTCTACCCATGTTCGATAATAGAATGGTTCCTGAGGAACCTGATTTTCTACTTTGCATGCCCTGGCGCATAGGCCGCATCCTATACATTTGCTTATATCAATTCCTACACCCCACCAGGGTCCTTCACCTTCTGGCGGATCTGCGGCATACAGAAGCACATTGAATGTGTCCAGCATAGAAGACAGGGTTACGGCCCCGGCCACAGTTGCACTCTTTTTTATAAAAGTCCTTCTTGAAGATTTCATTCCAGTCCCTCCCAAACTTCGTGTGGATTATGGCATTCAATGCAGTTATCTTTCTCGGTATGGTGTGTTGCAATATCGATCTGATATATCATATCGGTTGATCTGGCAGCATTAAGTTGATGGCATCTTCCACAGAATGTCCTTCCACTCATTTTCTCTATATTCTCTGCTAAAGGATCGGCTACATGCATAAGTCCGGGACCATGGCAAACAAGACATGATAGCGAGGCATGCATATCATTTTCAAGTTTTTCCTGAATGTCTGAATGACATTCGTGGCAATCCTCTTTGCTGGCATGGACCAAATTCCTGGAAGCGTTATCAATTAGTGCATCTCCCCGATAATGTCCATACTGTCCAAACGTATCTGGTACAAGGAAATGACGTACAATAAGGAAGAGGCCAATAAAGATTATAAATAGCGGAAGGAGTCGTTTCAGTTGAATTGGCATACCCTAAGAGTATTAATTAATACTGAAAAACTGTATCTAATAGTACATAATAATATTTGAATATCAATTCATTTGGTTGTACTAAATACCTAATTACCAGCTTATTTATATTGTGGCTAAATAGCCGTTGACTAGATAATCTAATAAATATGTGAATTGATCTAAGGCTTATTATTCCGTTCGGGCAATGGCCTGCTCTACCATTTCAATGTGGGAGTTTAATTCAAAGCTGTACTGCCGGTAAAGATCTCTTGCATTGTAAAGATTGAAAAGAGCATCCTCATAATTACCTTTCATATAGTAGCCATACCCCTGTTGATGAAGAAAAATGGCATTGGTTGGATCAGCTTCGATGGCCTGATCAATCAAGATCATTCCTTCATCTATTTTGAGTGCATTCTGGATTAAAACCCAGGCCAGGGCACCAAGTTTTTCAATGTTGTCGGGATCATATTGGTAAGCAACTCTGAAATAGTTTTCAGCTACCAGGTAATCCGTATTGAGATAGAGCTCCAGCCCAGCTGTCAGGGCTTCAAGAGCCCGGTCATACTCTTTGATTTTAATATTCTCAAGACCCAGGTTGAACCAGTGATTGTGCAGTGTAGGATCAAGCTCCAGGATCTCTTCTATGATGGAGATAAGCTCAAAGGGAGTTTCGCTGTCATTCACTCCGTTAAGGTATTGCAGATTCAGTTTGAAAAGCATAGAGTCACGTTGCTGCTGCAATATGGAATCTGAAACCGGACCAGCGTTGAGTTCATTTGCAGCCAGAAGGCTTGATTTAGGGGATAGAAAAAGTGCCACAACTGACAATATGACCGCGATCCAGAAAGTATGCGATTTAGTTTTGGCCATAAGTATCGATTCTTACGGACAAGGTACAAACTGTAAAGGCACAAGTCAATAACTCTCAAAGGCCTGCTATTCGCGGTAGGCTTCTATAGGTGCACATGAACAGACCAGGTTCCGGTCGCCATACCCATCGTTAATGCGACTTACAGAAGGCCAGAATTTATTCTCCATGACCCATGGCAAGGGGAATGCAGCTTTGTTCCGGGAGTATTTCCGGTTCCAGTCATCAGACATAAGGATCTCAGCCGTATGAGGTGCATTCCTTAATACGCTCTCTTCAACATTCACCTTACCCTCCGAAATATCCATGATATCTTTATGTATATCGATCATGGCCTGGATAAAACGATCCATTTCGGCTTTAGATTCACTTTCAGTGGGCTCCATCATTAAGGTTCCCGGTACCGGAAACGAAAGTGTGGGGGCATGAAAGCCATAATCCATTAATCGCTTGGCAATATCGGCTTCTGTGATATCGGCCATGGCCTTAAATTTCCTACAATCCAGGATCATCTCATGAGCCACAAATCCCTCTGTTCCACTATAGAGAATATCATAGTATTCCTTTAAGGAGCTTGCCACATAGTTGGCATTGAGAATGGCAATCCTGGTAGATTCTGTGAGCCCCTCGGCACCCAACATCTGAATGTAACCATGAGAAATGGCCAGTACTCCAGCACTCCCGTAAGGTGCTGCTGAAACACTGCTGATTCCTTTGATGCCACCGGTTTCAACCAGCGGATGTGTGGGAAGGAATTCCACCAGATGATTTGCCACCCCGATGGGTCCTACACCAGGGCCTCCTCCTCCGTGGGGAATGGCAAAGGTTTTATGCAGATTCAGGTGACAGACATCGGCCCCTATGTGTGCAGGACTGGTGAGGCCCACCTGAGCATTCATATTTGCACCATCCATATATACCTGTCCACCATTATCATGTACAATACCAATGATCTCCCGTATGTTGTCCTCAAAGACTCCATGCGTGGATGGGTAAGTAATCATTATGGAAGAAAGCTCATCCCTGTTCGATTCAGCCAGTTCTTTCAGGTGAGCAGTATCTATGTTGCCATAGTCGTCGCACTTCACCACCTTTACTTCCAGACCAGCCATTATGGCACTGGCGGGATTGGTTCCATGGGCAGATGCAGGTATCAGCGCCACGTTTCTCTGTGCATCTCCCCGGTCCTTATGGTACGCCTGGATCACCATCAACCCTGCGTATTCACCAGCAGCTCCAGAGTTTGGCTGGAACGAGATAGTCTCAAACCCGGTGACCTCCTTAAGAGCAAACTCGAGTTCATTGATCAGCTGATGAAAACCTTCTGTCTGGTTAATGGGTACAAAAGGGTGTACCGAGGCAAATTCGGGCCAGCTAACAGCCATGAGCTGAGATGCTGCATTAAGCTTCATGGTACAGGAGCCCAGTGAGATCATGGACTGAGTAAGTGAGATGTCTTTTCTTTCAAGCATCCTGATGTACCTCATCATCTCTGTTTCGGATCGGTATTTATTGAATACCTCCTGCTGAAGGATGGCTGATTTTCTCTTGAAAACTCCCGCAAAGGCTGTTGTGCTGCTGAGTGTCTCCTCAAAGTGGATCCCTTTCTTTACAGAAACAGAGAATATCTCCAGGATCTCGTTAAGCCGTTCCTCCGTTGATGTTTCGTCAGTGGAGAACTGTACCAGAGATTCATCAGGGTAAAAGAGGTTAATCCCCTTTTCTTCAGAAAGTTCTCTGATGGCCATTGAGGTAATTCCTTCAGGAAGTTTCACCAGTAGCGTGTCGAAGTAATCCTTATGAAGGACCCGGTAGCCCAACTCCTCAACTTTAGCAGCCAGATAAGCAGCTCCTGTATGAATGTTAGAAGCAATTCGTTTTAGACCTTCCGAACCGTGATAGGCAGCGTACATCCCTGCCATGCTGGCCAGCAGAGCTTGTGCCGTACAAATATTTGAAGTGGCACGTTCCCTTTTAATATGCTGCTCCCTGGTTTGAAGTGCCATCCTGAGTGCTGGTTTCTCATTCACATCAATGGAAATCCCAATGATCCTGCCCGGAATATGTCTTTTAAAACCCTCTCTGGTTGCGAAAAATGCAGCATGCGGTCCGCCGTAGAACATGGGAATTCCAAAACGCTGTGTAGATCCAACCACTACATCGGCTCCCCATTCTCCGGGGGGAGTGATCAGGACAAGGCTCATCAGATCTGCAACCACTGCCACAGCCAGTCCGTTTTTATGAGCCGATTCTGTGAATTTCGAGTAATCCCTGATGTGGCCGTTAGCTGCGGGATATTGAACCAGGCAACCGAATAAAGAGGCATCGAGCGAAACAGTCTCGTAGGATCCAAATACAAGCTCAATACCCAGCGGTTGTGCCCTTGTAATCAGTAGAGATTTTGTTTGAGGAAAGACATTTTCATCCACAAAAAATCTATTTTTCCCCTCCTTTACATTGGCCCTTGAACGTGCATTGAAAAACATGATCATAGCTTCTGCTGCAGCCGTGGATTCATCCAATAAAGATGCATTAGCTATTTCCATACTGGTTAGCTCCATCACCATGGTCTGGAAGTTGAGCAATGCTTCAAGCCTTCCCTGTGAGATTTCAGCCTGATAGGGAGTATAGGAGGTATACCAGTTGGGATTCTCCAGAATATTCCGCTGAATAACCGGAGGCAGAATGGAGTTGTAGTAACCAAGCCCCAAGTAAGTCTTAAATGGTTTGTTTTTTCCTGCAATGAAACGCATTCGCTCCAGGTAGGCTTGTTCACTAATTCCGTTGGGAAGATTGAGTGGATCTGATTTGAAAATGGCTCCCGGGATGGTTTTAGAAACCAGTTCGTTAACCGATTTGACTCCAATTTTTTCAAGCATTTCATTTACCTCGGGCTGCCTTGGACCCAGATGACGTTGGCTAAATAGATCGGATTTCATAAGGGGCAAATATAAGCAAACGGAGGATTAATTTTGTTGAGGGAAATCATGTTATAGAGCCATGGAAAGAAATGGATTTCCGGCAATTTCCTCACCTATGGTTGACGAGTCTCCATGTCCCGGATACACGACGGTCTCTGGCGGGAGTATCAGTAACCTTTTACGAATGCTCTGGATAAGTGTATCATAATCTCCTCCAGGCAGATCGGTCCTTCCAATACTCTGCTGAAACAGGGCATCTCCAGTAATTACAAATCCCCCTTCTTTTGAGTAAAACGCGAGACTGCCCGGAGAGTGTCCGGGAACCAGGATGGCCTGGATGGAATGAGCACCCAGAGCGATAACCTCATTATCCTCAATGGGCTCGTCGATACCAGGAATGGGTTCCACATTTAAACCGAACATATCTCCCATCAGGGGTGCATTGCTAACCAGTCCAGCCTCATTGGAGTGGGCCCGAAAGGGGCAACCGAATGTAGATTTTACATGCAGTACACCCAGTACATGGTCCACGTGACCGTGGGTATTGATTTGTCCAGTTACAGTTAGCCCCTTTTCCGAAATGTAGGAATCAAAAATCCTGGTCTCCTCCGGGGAATAGAATGCCGGATCTACAATTAAACAATGCCCGTTTTCGTCCCTGATCAGGTAGGTGTTTACCTGAAAAGAGTTAAAAACATGTTTCTCTATCTGGATCATCTTAATTGTTTTTACCCTTTAACATTGGGACGAATGAGAAATATCCATGTTCGGAACTCAGGAAAGAATCTTTTGATTCCCTGACTACCTTAATCATCTTCTGACCCGATTGGTCACCTTCAGGTACCACAAGGATGCCTCCAATGGCCAGTTGATCCAATAGTTTTTGTGGGATTTTTTGGGCCGCTGCAGTTACCAGTATCCTGTCGAATGGGGCATATGCAGGTACCCCTTCATATCCGTCACCATAGAAATAGATGGGTTTGTAGTTCAGGGGAGCGAGGGTTTTTTGAGCTTCAAGAAAGAGCTGCCTTTGCCGTTCAATGGTATATACCCTTGCCCCAAGTTCCAGTAGAACAGCAGTCTGGTACCCGGATCCAGTACCGACCTCAAGCACTTTCAGGTGCCTGGTTACCTCCAGTAACTCGGTCTGGAATGCGACTGTGTAAGGTTGTGAAATTGTCTGACCGGCAGCAATGGGGAAAGCCTTATCTGTATAAGAGAAGTTAATGAAACTGCTATCCATAAAGAGGTGCCTTGGAACTCTTCCCATGGCATCCAGCACCTCTTCATCCTGGATTCCTTTGTTTCGAACTTCCTCTATCAACCTCTTTCGTAGCCCTTTATGTCGATAACTCTCTTTCTGGTTCATTTGAAAGCATAAATATAGTTTATATTCTTGAACATATATGGCCATTTTTTTTTGCTGTCAATGCAATTATTCTGGTACGTTTGCAGTTATTATAAACAGAGGTCGACTATTATTGAATGAAGAACTACAAGAACCAACGATTTCTCTACATTGCATTTGATTTCCTTGCTGCCTTAGTGGCTTGGATTCTCTTTTACATGTTTCGAAAGGTTCAGATTGAGCCCCAAGTGTTTGGTATAGATATTCCCATAACATTGGGTTCGCGATTCTGGGCCGGAGCCATTGGGCTTCCATTTGCCTGGATCATGCTCTACTATTTCACTGGTTTTTACAATAGTGTGTTCCGTCGCTCCAGGCTGGATGATTTGATCCGTACATTTATGACCGCATTGATGGGGGTGATTATCATCTTCTTTCTTTTGATTCTCGACGATACAATTGTCGATTATACCAATTACTACAGCCTGTTTTTCACCCTTTTCCTGCTCCATTTCAGCATCACCCTGGTACCAAGGATGTTGATCACCGGCCAAACAGTCCGACGGGTTCATCAACGTAAAATCGGGTTTAAGACCGTGATGCTTGGTAGCAATGAAAATGCAGTGGATGTCTACATGGATATCCTGGATCAGAAGAAATCCAGTGGGCATGAGATTTTGGGCTTCATCAATGTTCATCAAAAGGTGCATTACCAGCTGCAGGATCACATTGCCCAGCTGGGCGGCTATGAAAACCTGGAGTCGATTCTTAGGGAGCACAGGGTGGAAGAGGTCATTATTGCGCTGGAACCCTCAGAACATGGCACAATTGGTGATCTAATTAACATGCTTTCTTTATTGGATGTAAGGATCAGTGCCATTCCAAGTATGACCGATATCCTTACAGGAAAGGTGAAAAGTACCACCATTTTTGGGACCCCCTTACTTGAGGTTACCCATGATCTGATGCCTGCCTGGCAGCAGAATCTTAAGCAGATGATGGATATAATCCTGGCCGTTGTTGCAATTATTGTGCTGATGCCTCTGAATCTTTTCCTGATCATTGGAGTGAAATTATCTTCACCCGGGCCTATTTTTTATAAGCAGGACCGGGTGGGTAGATACGGACGTGAATTTAAAATATATAAGTTCCGGTCTATGTATCACAATGCAGAAGAGAATGGACCTGAGCTCTCCTCAAAGCATGATCCTCGTGTGACCCGCTTTGGACAGTTGATGCGCAAACACAGGCTGGATGAGATCCCAAATTTCCTGAATGTATTGAAAGGGGATATGTCTCTGGTAGGACCTCGGCCCGAGCGGGAATATTTCATTCAGAAAATTACACAGGAGGCGCCTCATTATATCCACCTCCATAAAGTGAAGCCCGGAATTACCTCCTGGGGCCAGGTCAAGTACGGGTATGCCGAGAATGTCCAGGAGATGATCAAAAGGCTCAGATACGATATTCTCTATATTGAGAATATGTCTCTTTTTGTGGATCTGAAGATCTTATTCTATACGGTCATTACCATTATAAAGGGAAGGGGAGTTTAATCCTCCAAACCCACAGAGGCTAATCTAAGCCTCTTCCTTTCAGCAACGGATCGATGGTTGGTTCCTGTCCCCTGAATTTTACATACATCTCCATCTCATCGACCGAGCCTCCTTTTTCCAGTATATTTTCCCTGAAAGAAGTGGCTGTGGCCTGATCAAACAGGCTGGTTTCCAGGAAGGCATTGAAGGCATCTTTGTCAAGAACCTCAGCCCAGATATAACTGTAATACCCTGCAGAATAGCCTCCTGAAAATATGTGGGAGAAATAGGTTGAACGGTATCGGGGTATAATCTCATTGATCAATCCGATTCGGTCCATTGAAGCAGCTTCGAAATCCTCCACATCCAGCCCAACCGCTTCGCCCAGCGTGTGATAGTCCATATCAAGGATGGAGGCTGCTACATACTCCACAGTGACAAACCCCTGGTTAAATTTACTGGCAGCTTCAAGTTTAGCGATCAGCTCATCGGGAATATTCTCTCCAGTCTCATAATGTTTTGCGTAAGTTTTTAATACTTCTGGATGTGCACCCCAATTTTCCATGATCTGTGACGGGAGTTCCACAAAATCCCATGCCACTGAAGTTCCCGAAGTGGTCAGGTATTCACATTTTGTTAGCATGGAATGGAGCGCGTGTCCAAATTCATGAAAGAAAGTGAGGGTCTCATCGAAACTTAGAAGTGCGGGTTTACCTCCGGTAGGTCTGGTGAAGTTCATAACAATCATCTGAACAGGGGTCACCCAAACACCCTCCTCCATATGGGCCTTACGAATACTGGTGCTCCAGGCTCCGCTTCGTTTACCAGGCCTGGGATGGAAATCCATATAGAGAATGCCAAGGTGAGATCCATCCTTCTCTTTGACCTCATATGCTTTGGCCTCCTTATGGTATGAAGGCAGGTCATCACGAAGTTCAAATGTAAGTCCATAGAGGTTATTGACCACGCTGAAGAGTCCCTCTTTTACAGCTTCAAGGCTGAAATAGGCCCTGATCTCCTCTTCATTAAGGTCGTACTTCTCTTTCCTGATCTTTTCAGTATAATACCACCAGTCCCACGTCTCCAGCCTGAAATTCCCTCCTTCGCGGTCGATCATCTCCTGCATCAGGGAAGCCTCTCCAGTGGCCTTTTTTAATGCGGGTTCCCAGATCTTCATCAGCAATTCATAAACATTGGCAGGTTCCTGCGACATCCTCTCGGTGAGTGTGAAATCGGCGTGCGAATCGTATCCCAGCAGATTGGCTCTTTCAATCCGCAGGGCAATGATCTCTTTAATGATCTCCTTGTTATCATATTCATTTCCTGTATTACTTCGCATAAACATGGCCCTGTAGATCTCCTCCCTTAGCTGGCGATTCTCTGCATACTGAAGAAACGGGATCCAGCTTGGTTTATGCAGGGTAAACATCCATTTGCCAGGATAACCTGCTCCTGAAGCAGCATCTGAAGCAGCCGAGCGTACCGATTCTGGTAGGCCGGCCAGATCTGCTTCATTATCTATCAGAAGTTGGTAATTATTGGTCTCTGCAAGCAGATTGTTCCCAAATTGCATGGAAAGCATGGAGAGTTTTTCGTCGATCTCCCTGATTCTGGCTTTGCCCTGTTCATGAAGGTTTGCCCCATTTCTGACAAATCTCTTGTAGATCTTTTCAAGTACTCTAGTCTGTTCGGCATTGAGGTTTACGGATTCCTGGTTATCGTAAACCAGTTTCACTTTTTCGAACAGGTCGGGATTCAACATCATATTGCTCTGGTGGGCCGAAGTAATTGGAACAAGAATCCTGGCGATGGAATCAATTTCGTCGTTGGTTTCTGCTGATCTTAGTTTGTAAAATACACCGCCCACCTTCCTGAGTACCTCTCCACTCAGATCAAAAGGTGCAATGGTATTTGCAAAGGTCGGAGCCTCCGTATTCCCGATAATGGCTATAATTTCATCTTCCTGAAGTTTGACACCTTCCTTGAAAGCAGGTATAAAGTGCTCGTTTTCAACAAGATTGAAAGGAGGTACCTCAAAGGGGGTATTGTATGTTTCCAGGAATGGATTGGTATTTTGTTTCTCTTTCATGTTGCAGCTACTGAGTATGATCAATACAACAAGGATTGGTGCGATAAGTTTTTTCACGGTTCAGATTTAGATGTTAGATGAAGGCAACAATATATAATATATGTTAATCATTTTGGATGAGCTGAGTCATGCTGTTTGACAGCTTAAAAAAAGAAGGGCTGCCATGTCGAGTGACAGCCCTTCAGGCAGAAACCTAAAGATTTTGATAATGGTAAAAATGCCTACAGCCGGTCAGGCGCGATTCTAAATCTTGTCTGTTTCAACAACTCTTCCCAGGATATCTGCATAGGGCATCATCAGGTATTCCTTACCTTCAAATTCCACTTCAGTTCCCGAGAAACTCTTGTAAAAAACCACGTCGCCCACTGAGATTTCAGGGTCTTCGATTCCGCTGATTGCCAGTACTTTTGCATATAGTGGTTTCTCTTTTGCAGTATCGGGAATAATAATACCCGAGGCTGTTTTTTCTTCAGAGGCTTCTATCTCCAGAAGCACATGTTGATTGATTGGCTGTAACTCTTTCATTTTTAATTGAATTTTAGGTTTACTTAACTAGTCGAACTTACTTTATCTCCAGCAGCTGATTGATTCTGGTTTTATCAAACCCCACAATCATCTGTCCATTAATATCTGTCTGAGGAACTCCCTGTTGTCCACTGCGCCTCACCATTGCCTCTGCAGCAGATGTATCACTGGCCACATTTACCTCGCGGTATTGAACCTGATGCTGAGCCAGGTAAGTTTTAAGGGTGGTGCACCACGAACAGCTGGGAGTGGTATATACGGTTACCTGCTTTGTTTTGCCACTGTCCTTTTGGCCATTTATTCCAATTTCGCGGCCTGAAATGATTGAATCATAAGCTGATTCGGTCTGGCATCCCTTTATTACATTAACCACCTTACCCTGATCAAAGACTACCAGGCTGGGAGCACTGGTCACTTCCAGACGAGGATGAATATCACGCACCTGGTTCACATCTGCAATAAACAGAGGGTGGGACTTTTCAGCTGATCTGCTGCTAATCCTTTTCAATGCGCATTCGCTTTGCTCCGTTCCACTTTTGTAGAGCAGAAGAAAGGATCTCTCATCGGAGGTGATGCCTGCTTTCAGTTCATCGTAAGAGTGTACTGGTTTTGTATTCATTGTATGGCTATCTTTTGTTGTCAGGTACAAAGAAATAGCCAATTGGGAGATTGTACAGTAACTTTAGTCACATAACGCAGAATAGTCGATCCTGCCCCTGGAGAGACTGATCAGCCCTTTTCTCTCCATTTGTTTTAACAGCCTGGAAATGACCTCCCTGGAGGTATTAAGTGCCATGGCTACATCCTGATGTGATCCTTCAAAAAGAGTCAATCGGGTGGAATTATAGCGGTCCCTGAAAAATTTCTCCAGCCTTTCATCCATTTTAAGAAAGGCAATGCTGTCCAGAGCATTGAGCAGCTCATCAAATCGCAACTGTATGGAGTGCATGACATACTCTTTCCAGGTCTGGTAGCGTGTTAGCCAGCTGTCGAGCAACTCCACCGGGACCAGGACGGCCTCAGATTCTTCCACCGCAGTGGCCTTCACCCTGCTTCGAATACGGTCCATACAACAGGTGAGAGAGACGGTGCAAACCTCTCCGGGTCTAAGGTAATAGAGGAGCAGTTCATTGCCTGATTCATCCGTTCTGCAAACTTTAATCAGCCCCGATATGACAATGGGGAACGACCTGATGTACTGATCTTCCCGAATAAGCTCCTGATCCGCTGAGAACTCCACTAATGTTCCTTCAGAACTTATGGCAGATCTTAGCCCGGATTCGAAAAATGGGAACCTCTTCTTTACAACCTCCTCCAGCATACAGAAATTTTCTATGAAGGTAGAAAGAAAGATCTAATTAGTAATACTCGCCCGTTTGAAGATGAATGGTCAGGTTGTTATCCGCGGGAGGCAGGTCATTTGCCAGTCCCCTGATAAATCTTTTCCTGAAGAGGATCATGAGGCGTCCCCAGATGGACACTCCATCCACTCTGATGGCCGGATTCCTGGCAGCTTCGTCTCCCAGGCAGTGCTCAGAAAACAGGGTGCCAAGCTGGAATGCGAGGTAGTTGGCATCCTCCGGATTCAGTTTCCAGTTCATCATAGTTTTTGATGCAAGCTTTGAAGCACCCTGGCTGACCGACATCCTGGCATATTCCTGGAGTCCCTTTTCCATTGATGGGATGGTCAGAATATGTTCCGTATTAATAACCATGCTATCTCCTCTGATTGTGATTTTTCGAATGGGGCAGGGATAGGTAATCAGCGATCCGGTTTCAATATCAAACAGGAAGGAACCATCATTCCATTCATGGAGTGTAATGTCATCGGCGTGATAATGGCCTGTAAATACAGTTTGAACACCCAGGCTGGCCAGCCACCTGGATAGTTTTTTATGATCTTTCACCACATATTCGCCAAAATACCTATTCTGAGTCTTAAAATGCTCCAGGATTCCATGGTGCATAAAAACGACTTTGGTTTTCTTTGCAGCCTCCTCTGTCAGGAGTATTGATTCCAGCCACTGGCGTTGCTTTTTGCCAAGTGCTCCCCCCGTTAGTGAATAACATATCGAATCGTTGCAGGTATAGATACAGGCATCCAGACCAATAACCCAAAGTCCATCTACTGGTTCTGACACATAACTTAGAGAACCCGAATCTCTGAATATGGCTTCGTCATACCCGTACGGACCATATATCTCTGAGAACCTGGCCGGGTCCACATTGGGAACCCTCTCTGGACGATCTCCTTTAAATGAATAGGACTTGCCATTGTTCACATCATGGTTTCCCGGAACAACGAATACTTTTACACCCCTCTCTTTCAACTTTCGAAGGTGACTTGCCATTCCAATATGAGATTTGAGGGCTCCGTCTTTGGTGAGATCGCCTGGAATCAATAAGATGCTGGCATTGGATGAGAGGATGTTGTGAGTGGCTGCTTCCATCAGTTCATGGCTTTCCCGGATTAACTTTCCATCGCTGTTCAGGTCGGTTTTAAAGGATTTCCCCGAGGTGCCCAGACCGGGATCGTAGTAGTGCGGATCGCTGATCACTGCCATGGAGACGTCAAGACCGGGTTCTGGAGATCCCTGGGCTGAAACCAAAGCTCCAGAGATAAGTAGGGAGAGTAATGCCGATGTGAATACCATGATTGGTTTGCCTGAAAGGGGATGCTGGACCCTATTTATAGGGCCGTTTACTTCTGATCTTTCCTGGCCCTTTATGAATGGGGTCGGATCTCTTCCGTTGAAGCATTTTACCATAAAACATCATCAGGATTCCGCCCAGGAAGGGTGTATAAACCAGCCATGGAGGCAGTCCGGTTCGGATGATTCCTGTATTGAAACCAATGGAGATTAATAATCCGGTTACAGCCAGAATTAATCCGACCCGGTAATATTGGGCGGCTTTGGCGGTGTGTTTGTATTCTGTTTCAGCCTTTAATACCCTCTCATCCACCTGCCGGATTATTTTACCTATCTCCTGCGACTTCAGACCTGCTCCAGTCAGGTCAGCACGTATCTCACTATAGCTTTTACCCTCCAGTTTTTGATGGTAAAGCTCTTGAATCATCTCTTCTGAAAATTCACTCATCCGGTTCTGTTATTGTTTCTCCACATTTTTCAGGTATTGGTCCAGAAAGTCCAATACCCTCCCGTATCCTTCTATCTGGTTCTCTTTTTTTAGGAATCCATGCCCTTCATCGTCAAATATCACATACTCCACGGGGATACCATTCTTTTTTACCGCTTCAACTATTTCATCTGATTCAACCTGCAGGACGCGAGGATCGTTGGCTCCCTGGAGAACCATCAAAGGCTTGGTCACATTTTCAGCATGGAACAGGGGGCTTATCCTGTGGAGCCGCAATGAGTCATCGGTGAAGGGATCTCCAAGTTCATCATAAAGTGCCTCTCTGAAAGATTCCCAGTAGGGAGGAATGGATTTGAGGGTCCGGAGCCAGTTGGTGACTCCGAAAATATTTACACCTACAGCAAACTCTTCCGGTTGGAAAGCCAGGGCAGCCATGACCATATATCCCCCATAGGAACCACCCATGATTCCTACTTTTTCCATATCGATGTAGTTCAAACTTTCCAGGTAATCTTTTGCTTTCACACAATCCATCAAATCGTCGTCCCCGTGACGCTGGTTATCCAGGTTATAGAATGTTTTGCCATAGCCCGAACTGCCCCGGTTATTCACCGCTAGTATGGCATATCCATGATTCACATAATACTGGATAAGACTGCTGAAACCCAATCGGCTCTGTCCACCCGGGCCTCCATGAATCCAGAGTATGGCCGGCACCTTATTTTTTACACTTGCTTCATGGGGTTTGAATAGAATGGCAGGGATCTCCAACTCGTCAAAGGAGGGGTACCTGATCACCTCGCCGGCCACCAGGTCGGATTCATTGATTTCGGGGTTAAGGGTCTGGGTGATCCGTACAGGCTCTTTATTTCCGAAATTGTGAACATAAAGATCTCCCGGAGAGGTGGGACTGCCGGCTGCCAGTCGAATCAGTTTTTCCGAACGGGATATGGATACACTCTTAATGTCTCTTCCTTCAAAATGAGGTATTTTCAGCTCCTGGCCGCTGGCCACTTCAATCACCTTAACCACGGTCCTGGCATCCTCGTTGATCCCGATTACCTGATATTTTTCATGAAAGGAGAAATAGGCATACCACACGTCCCACTCGGCTTTGAAGGAGACCTCCTTCTTACCGGTTTCCAGGTGGTAGGAGGTCACATAGGTAAATTCACTCCCTTCATTGGTTAAATAATATAGGTATTCATCATTCATGGAAAAGTCAGCTGGCGAGTAAGTGGCATCTCCCTCATGTTCAGAAATATGTTTGATTTTATCTGCCTCGAGATCAAGCAGGTACATTTCATTATTGGCGGTGGTCAGGTCCCGGGTCAGAATCACGTATTTTCCTGTGTTGGAAAAACTTACAGGGGTCAGGTTCTCCTTATTTTCATAAATTATCTCTGGGGCGAAAGTTTCAATATCCATTATATACCCGTCGAAGAAACGAGAGTCCCGCTTATTGGAGGTGAAGTAGAAGTATTTAAAATCACGAGTCCAGCCAGCAAACTGGGAGACTACACCTTCCCAGGGGGTCAGGTCGGTTACCGTTCCATCGGGTTCCTGCATGTAGATGTGACTGATCTCATTTCCTCCCTCGTCGCTTGAATAGAGAAAACGATCATCTTCGGGGAAATAGGAGATAGCAAACATGGACTCTTGTTCAGAATAGGTGAGTTGTTTTTCTCCGCTTCCATCCACATTCAGGGTAAACACATTGTAAATACCAGTCTGGTTGCTTGATACCAGCAGTCTGGATTCATCGGCCGAAAAACTTCCGCCTGAAATGGAAAGGTTATCAAAGAACTGCTCAATGGTATAGCGGGTAATCTCTTCTGGAGTTGGGGTGCAGGCTGCAATCATCACCGCGGCAATAAGTCCTGTTATTCTCTTCATGATTATTTATTTAGGTTAAGTATTAAAGGTAGTACAGATGACGATGAAAATCAATACCTGTCACTCTTCGATCTCCTGCCTGTTCTGCTCCAGTTTGGAGATCGATTCAAGCAAGGAGGCTTCGGGTTCAATGGTATTGTAAATTCCCCAAAAAAGCGGATCAAACTGGTACGGTTCATCGTTTAAAATAACGTGGGACTTTACCCTTTCTGTGGAATTGATCCTCAATCTCTGATTGGGGATAAGATCGGTGACAGCCATCTCAATGGCTATGGTGTACCTGGAACCCATCCATTTCCTTCGTTTACGCACCTTCAATTCCAGTTCTGCCCGAACCTGACTCACATAGTACCTCTCCCCGGCGGACCTGTAATCCACATGGTACTTTGCTCGTATGGGTCTGATATGTATGTTAGGAGTACGGCTTACAAGGAACAATCCGGGCTCTTTGTGAATGAGGTCTGGATTAAATTCGAAATCGACTGCGAGGATAGCCAGGCTCTCCTGTTCGAGAAATAGTTGCCCCTGGAAAAGCAGCTCGGGAATTGCGCTTTTTTGCTGAAAACTGATGACATAAACCAACCTGTCACCGTAAGTCATCAGGTCGGTAAACTCCAGATCATATCTGTTGAAAAAATCATTCTTAAGAAAATCGGGCCGGTTTTTTACCACATCCAGGCTCAGGGAGGTGAAGATCCCCGACCGCAGTTTGATCATGACTGTATCCTCTGCTGTGACATCTGTGATTTTTCTTCTTTTCTGAATTCGGACCTGGTCATTTGAAGATAGTAAAGAGTAAGGCCCTTTTGCCACATCCAGCACTGCTTCAGAATAGACCATGCAGTGATCATTTCTCTTAACGGATTCCCTGTAGAATGTGGTCATGGTGGAGTGATCATCCAGGTAGTTTTCAGGAATTCTCCGGATGGCTTCTGCCACCAGCAGTTCGGGATCGGTAAACCTGATAATGACCTCCTGCAGTGAAATTATATCTTTTTCAAGCCTGATCACATGCGCATCCTTAAGAGGATAGCTTATGGGCAGTAGAAGATTTTTATATCCCATATAGGAGACAACCAGCATGGGATCATACAGGTCTGTAGGTATCTTAAAGGAGAATTCACCCGTCTGGTTTGTGATTGAACCCAGGCTGGTGCCGTACAGTGCCAGGGTCGCATAGGGAAGAGGTTTTCCCGATCGGCTGTCCATTACCCTGCCCTTCAGTAAGGATCGGTTAAGCTCCTCGTTGATGGGTTTGGGGAGGGTCGTGTTTTTTTTATAAATAACAATGTTCCTGTCGATCACCCGATAATCGAAACGGGGATCCACCAGCAGGGAGTCCAGCGCTTCCTCCAGCAGTAGATCTGTGACCTTAAACTGGACTTTCTGTTTGCCACTAATCAATGCCGAATTATAGGTAAAATAGTAACCGGTCTGAAGAGTGATTTCATCCAGTATATGGTTGATGGTCTGGTTTTTGGCCGAAATTGAAATGGTAGCAGAGGGGAGGGTGTGTTGACCAAACAGAGGTGCTGCAGTAGTTAGTAAAATTAAAAAAAAAGGAAATGTCAGGCGAGGATAGCCAGACATAGTCCCCCTTTTTTTATTGCCCATCGGTTTATCTAATTGGTCAGGTAATACCCCTCATCCATGTTGCTGACCTTCATTCCAAAGGCAGCCACAATGGTTTCCAGGATGGCATCAATGGATTGTTCCCGGTAAGAGGTGGTGATCTTCATATCAGTTAATTCAACACCCTCGGTGTGAATTTTCACATGATATGATTCTTCCAGCTCCAGCAGCACATCCACTACATCTGCATCTACAAATTTAAAATCTTTTGTCTTCCAAGAGATATAATTAGGATCTTCCTGGTGTGATCTGATTAAATTTAACTCTTCAGTTTGCCCCAGCTCTTCGGGATCCAGGGTGATAAACTGGCCCGATTCTTCCATGGCTATCCTTACCTTTCCGGTCTTTACATAGACCTCTATGCCAGAAGCCTGCGGTCTTTGTTTTACATTGAATGAGGTTCCCAAAACTGAAACTACTACTTTGCCCGACCGGACTGTAAATGGATTTACGGGATCCGACATGACTTCAAAAAAAGCTTCACCCTTCAATTTTACGGCACGTTCCTGCTTAAATACGGTCGGATAACTGATTTCTGCCCCTTCATTGAGATAGACCCTGCTGCCATCGGGCAGGTCAACTGTGGTGACACCGGATTCTGAATAAAGGTTCTTTACGAGTGTTCCTTCATTATTCTTAATGACCCCAAAGTAGAGTGCTGGAATCCCAATGGCCAGCAGTAAAAGAATGGAAGCAGCAACCCTTAGAAAGGGTGTAAAATTCCTTGCTTCAGGAGGTTGCCCAGTCTCTTCAAGGAGCCCGTCAGACTGAATCCTGGCCTGCAGTTGATTCCAGCCTTCACCAGAATCCCATTTTTTCCCCGAAGGATTTTCATCAAAGTATTTCCAACTTTTCTCCATTTTTTTCAATTCTGTTTGTTGCATTGGACTGCTATTAATCTTTTGCATAAAAGCAATCTCTTCGTTCGTACTCATCTCTCCGGCCAGATACCGGGCCATATGTTCATCTCTATTCCTGCTCATATTTCTCCATGCTGTTGCGCAATGCTTTAAGTGCTTTTCCCATATTTGCCTCTACAGTCTTAACCGAAATGGACAGCCGATCGGCGATTTCCCTGTATTTTAATCCTTCCTGACGGTTCAGGTGAAAGATTTCTCTGGTCCTTTCCGGCAACTCTTCGAGAGTTCTGGCAATAAGCTCCGACACCTCGTTCAACTGAATGACCTGTAAAGGATCGGGGCTGTCCATTGCCTGATCTGTTGTAATTCCGTCGTCCAGAAAATATTCCCTTCGCATCTTTCGAAGATACATCATGGAGTTGTTATAGGCTGCCCGGTAGAGGTAGCTCTGCAGGCTCCTTTTTATCCTGAGTGCCTCCCTGTTCTTCCAGATATTATAGAATACATCCTGAACAACCTCCTCAGCTACCTCTGGCTTTCTCAGCAGACTTTGAGCATACCCACAAAGCCCCTGATAGTACTGGTGAAAAAGACGCTCGAAGGAATCCAGATCTCCTTTTCGAATCTTTCTTAATTGCTGTTGTTCCTTTAGGACCATTTTAAGTTTTAAAAAGCACTGTCTGTGTGTCTTGTAGGGGTGGTAAAGTTACACAATTCGAACAGACAGTGTTTTAATCAAATTTAAGATTGGATTGATATCATCCGTTTCGCTTCAGGTATTTTCTGTTCAATCTGTTAATGGCGCTCTCGATGGACTGATCGGGTTCAATTACATTGTATCCTTCCCAGAAGCCCTGGTCGAAGAAGATGTACACTTTTTCGTTCATTATATCCCTGGACTTAAACCTTTCCCTTGAGGCAAATTTTTCAATCCCCTCGTAGGTCCGGTCTGTAATGGCGATCTCCGACATGGTGGAGTAGGTGGTATTGAATAGTTTCTTCTTCCAGTTAACTTTGAACTTTACCTCAGCACGTGCATAACTGAAAAACCATCGATTATCCTCAATGGTATATTTGGCACGGTAGACAGCTCTTTCAGGGATAATGGTCATACCAATGGGTTTCCTCTTAATAAACAGGCGGGCGGCCTCTTCCTTATTGGATACATTCAGCTCAAACTCAGCCTCTGTAATAGCCAGTTTATCCATATCGATATAGAGTTTACCTATGTAGTAAGGATCATCAACATAGGATTTTTGACTGAATGAAACCACATAGTGCAGCCTGTCATCGATGGAAATCACATCGGTGAGCTGGAAGTTGTAGATATCAAAATACTCTTCGGAAAGCAGGATGTACGGATTCTTCACCACATCAAGCAGGATGGCGGTATTGGGACCGCCCTGTACTTTGAACAGTACGGTATCCATTTTTTGTACATCAGCACTTTTACGACCTTTGAATAGTTTCACCTGGTCGATCTGGAAATCGTTGGAGTAGGCACCTTTAAAAATGTCAACTACTGCTTCTGAAATGGAAACGTAGTTGCGGCCCCGTTGTATGGTTTCCCGGTAGAATCCACGCATCATCATGGGATCCTTGCTATAGTTATCCTTGATCCCGTTAAGGGCATCTATAATCAGTTCAAGCGCATCCTCGGGCCTTATTGTAATCTCCTGGAGATGGACCGAGCTTACTTCCAGTCCTATGGCCAGGGACCGATTTTCCTTGAATTCGTTCAGAGGAATTGTTTGGTTCTTGAACCCAATGTAAGAGACCTTCATCTCTGAGACGTCAGATCCCTTGGCGATTTTAAGGATAAATTCCCCATCAATATTGGTTACAGTGGCAATGTTGCTCCCCACAGCTTCAATGGTTGCAAATGGAAGCGTCCGTCCGCTAGAAACATCAACCACCCTTCCATAATAGGCTTTGAAGTTGATGGTGTCATTAAGTTCGTCTTCCTCTCCTGTGAATGCATTGGCAGAGGCACTTATTAATATGGCCACTGCCACGATCCATGCTTTTCTGTAAATGAGTAAGTTTTTCATCTCTCGTTCTATTTTAATAGTATTAATTTTGAGCTCTTTGTAAAGAAGATGCTTAAGAAAAGAAATACCCTATGAGTGAACATAAAAATATTGAAAAATGGACTGCGCAGGATATCACATCACAGGCAGGTCGTGTGGCTATAGTAACCGGAGCAAACAGTGGACTGGGATTCTTTACGTCAAAGGCTCTGGCCATGAAAGAAGCCAGGGTTATTATGGCATGCAGGAACCTTGAGAAAGGGGAGGAGGCCCGGCAAAAGATTTTACAGATGAATCCGGTTCATGCGCCGGAAGTTTGGCATCTCGACCTGGCGAGCCTGAACTCGGTGAACGAATTTGCCCGGAAGTTTAAGTCCTCTTTTAAAGGGTTGGATCTTCTTATAAACAATGCTGGCTTGATGGCCATCCCCTATGGGAAAACTGAAGATGGATTTGAGATGCAGTTCGGAGTGAACTACCTGGGACATTTTGCACTTACCTCCCATTTATGGCCCTTGCTGCTTGAAACTGCCCGTGCCAGGATAATCAATGTGAGCAGTCTGGCTCATCGAATGGGAAGCATACGCTTTGACGATCTTCACTGGGAGAAGGATTATAGTAAATGGGGTGCTTACGCGATGAGCAAGCTTTCGAATCTGCTCTTTACCATTGAATTGGCCAGGAGGTTTACCACATCTGGTATTGAGATGATTGCAGCTGCTGCTCATCCGGGCTATGCCGATACTGAGTTACAGGCAAAAGGTGCAAAAATGAACGGATCCCGGTTTGGAGCTGGTTCATTTAACCTTGTCAACCGGATAGTGGCGCAATCTGCCGAAAAAGGGGCCTTACCTACTCTTTATGCTGCCACTGCTGAAGATGTGGATCAGGGGGGGTATTACGGACCGGATGGTTTCATGCGATTGGCCGGGTGGCCTTCTCCCGAACGTCCCAGCAAGAAACGCGTCAATGATCAAGTGGCCGGAAGGTTATGGGAATTATCTGAGGAACTAACAGGACTGAGAATCCCTATCTGATATTTTAATAACCAATGTGGCACAGAATTTGCATTTTTTCAGAATAAACAGATGGCAGTTCTAATTCAAAATAAACTAAAGCCCACCACATGGATCATCCTGCTGGGTGTACTTTCTTTGGGATTTCTTTCAGGATGCGGACCCTCTTTCAGGATCTATGCAGATAAGGATGACTCCGCCCCCTTTGATCAATATGTCACTTACAGTTTTTTAAGTTTCACAGAAGGAAATATGAAGACCATCAATGAAATTGAGTTGAAGCGAATTCGTGCGGCGTTTGCCAGGGAAATTGAGAGCAGGGGCCTTAAGTTTACTGAGGATGGGGGTGATGTGTCTGTTCAAATAACTGTATATCACCGACAGGCCATGGATAACTATTATAGATCTCCAGGCAGGTATGTTTATATGGAGCGGGCCCTGGCGGTAGACTTCTACGATAACCAGACCCTGACCCATGTGTGGCATTGCGCTGCTGTAGGTGAACTGGTATATGATCCAACTGAGAGAGCCGAAGAGTTGCCCAATGTGGTTACAAAGATTTTTGAACGCTTTCCGCTTGAACCTAGTACCCACAATTAGGTATTTTGTTCTAAATAAGAGCTTGGTAATCGGAGCTAAGAAGCAGATTATCAGTGAACAGTTCAGGTCTCTTATTTAGAATCAATCTAGCTTATTTCCTTTCCTTTCATTGAAGTCTCTATTTGCGATAGTTTTGTAGCATTAAATCGTATAAAATTGATGTTATGATGAAAGCGCAGAGAATTGTACTGAACGGGTTATTAAGCCTGTTCATTTTTACTACTCTGGCCCAGGGTCAGGAGTTTAGTAATACGGCAAGTCGGATGATTCAGGATGAGGACCGCTTAACCATTGGGGGATACGCTCAAATCGATTATAATCAGCCCATTTCAAATGGAGCCTATAACAGTGGCAACCTGGATGTACACCGGATGGTGTTAATGTTTGGTTACAAATTCAATCAGAAAGTGCAGTTCATTTCAGAAGTAGAGTTTGAACATGTGAAGGAGGTATATGTGGAGCAGGCCTTTTTGCAGTATGAGATTGCTCCCTGGTTGAAGTTCCGGGGAGGCTTGATGTTGATACCAATGGGAATTATCAATGAATATCATGAACCCTCCACATTTAACGGAGTGGAACGCCCCAACGTGGATAAGTACATTGTCCCAACCACCTGGCGTGAAATTGGTGCCGGCTTTACAGGTGTATTTCCAACTGCCGCGCTCTCTTACCAGTTATATGTGGTAAATGGATTTAAGGGGTACGATGGGGAAGCCTACCTGAGTGGAGCCAACGGATTTAGAAAGGGCAGGCAGAAAGGAGCTGAATCAGTCATGAGCTCACCCAACCTGACCTTTAAGGTCAACTATTTTGGAGTCTCCGGATTACAACTGGGATTATCGGCTTATATGGGAAATACCCAGAGCACACTTTACAATGGCGTAGATAAAACTGATATGGAATCTGTCGCCCAGGCCGATTCATCGGTAGTGGGTCTCTCCATGATTGGAATGGATGTCCGATACAATTTGGGAGGACTCCATTTAAGGGGTCAGGTAAATTATGGATGGGTATCTAACTCAGGCTCCTATAATAAATTTGCAGGAAGCGATTTGGGAAGCTCTTTAGGCGGGTGGTATGGTGAGGTGTCCTATGACCTGTTTCACGGGGTGGAGCGGTTCGAATCGGGACTCATTCCCTTTGTCAGGTTTGAGCAATACAATACCCATGCCTCAGTGGAACCTGCAACATCATTGAATCCCTCATACAACCGCAGCGATCTGACCATTGGACTTGGATGGAGAATGGCCAGAGGTGCCATGCTAAAAGCAGACTATCAGGTATTCGACAACAAGGGCACAAGCGAATCAAGACAACAGTTTAATATGGGTGTTGCTTTATGGTTTTAACGAATTCATCGGTTAGAATGGGGGCATCTGCACTGATCTTTTGCCTTGCTCATTTTGCCTCAGCCATTGCACAGGATCAGCACATGCTTTCAAAGAGGGAGATGAAGGAGGTCTCCCGGGTCTTTGAGGGAGAGGTGGTGGTCAGTGAAGTGATCCTTTCCGATCATTCCATACCCACAGGCCAAATGCTTAGAGAGGGAGACCTGCTCTTTCAAATCAACGGGGAGAATGAAAATCGGGGATATGTTTTATCCACTGAAGCAAAGGGGAGGTATGACTATTTTGATTACACTGTATTCTATTCGGAGGAGTTGTTTGTTAAGGGATTGATTGTGACCGTTTACCGTTCCACTCACGGAGCTGCCATCTGCCAGAAAAAATGGTTGAGTCAATTCAATGGATATGAAGGGGAGGAGCTGACGCTGGGTAAGGAGATTGATGCAATCTCAGGTGCTACCTACTCAGCGCAATCTATTGTACAGGATATTCAAAGGTGCCATGCACTGATGACCGGACTTAAAAGCGATGGGATTATCCATTAGCTTCATGGATAATCAATCCTCACTCTTTTTCCCGATCCGAAAGTCACGTTTTACAAAATTGATAAAATCCTTATTTAGTTGACGGCTCTCCTCTTTGGGCATTTTGAGGAACCGTTTCAGCAGTCGGTTGTCAATGAGTTCGGTAACCAGAAACAGCTCGCATAGGGTGATGTAAAGGTCCTTTAGATCGAAGGTATAGAAAGGCTTTATGGTGATGTAATCCAATGATCCCCCCCAAAAGGCATTGTCAATCAGATTGGCAGCCAGCCCGGCCAGGAAAAGATGAATAAAGCCGTTGATCCAGAAGCTGTTCCGTTTCCTTCTTACATAAAAGCGCCATATTTCAATGAAAATAACACCAATCAGACTGAACAGGATGATGTTTAACAGATGCGATCCCTGCTTGAGGCCCAGCAAAACCCAGAGGTATGATCCCAGGGTATTTTGAGTGGGTTCAATATAGAATACCGGTTTGATCAATGGAATGGAGATGGCCTCCCAGTTCAATGAAAAGAGATAGGCTTTAATGCCCTGGTCGATGGCCACAGCAATAAACAGAAAGATCCAATTGATACCGGGCCTGACCTTGAAAAAGTGTTGAAGGGTGGTAGCCAGAGCAGCAACAGACCCAAGAAAGAGGGCTGGTAAAAGGAAGAATTTCCACAGATAGGCCAAATCGGTCACCTTTCCGCTGATGGCATAGATCACCATGACTACCAACCAGATAATCATAAAGACAGCAATATTTCTAATATACTTTTTTGCCATTAATCCGATGTTTTTGCGAGGCGAATGTAATGAAATTTGGATTAATAGAAATCTTTCCTTTATTTTGAACTTTAATAAATGAAAAAAGAGTGACAAAGATTCGCACAAACTGGTGGTGGCAACTCTATTTCCGAATAGCCGGAGAGTAGGTTTAGCCCCATTGTGTGCAATACAATATAAAAGGCTTCCGCTTCGGTGGAGGCTTTTTTTTTTAACCAAAATCAAAACAAAGTATCATGAAAGTTCCGGTAAGGATCGAACGAAGGAAAATACTGGCAGACATTATAACACCTGTAAGTATCTATTTGAAAATAAGAGATATATACCCTAATGCGCTGCTTCTTGAGAGTTCCGATTATCACAGTAAGGAAAACTCATATTCATTTATATGCATGAATCCTGTGGCCGAGTTCAAGGTGAACCTGGGAAAGGTGACCATCGATCTTCCGGGAAAGGATCGGTTCAATGCTGAAATTAGTGACGAGCATAGGGTGGTGGATTACCTGAATGGATTTATAACTTCATTCCAGATGGATACTGGCGGGGAAGAGATGATGGTGGATGGGGTATTTGGGTATTCAACCTATGATGCAGTTCAATACTACGAGGATATCCGTTTTAATTCTTCCCTCCCGGAGAAGGAACAGATTCCGGAGGTAAGGTACAATTTCTTCAGGTATGTACTGGCCATTAATCATTTGACCAATGAGTTGTTACTGTTTGAGAATATTGTGAATGGTGGTAAAAGCGAAATTGATGATGTAACCGTACTGCTGCATAACCGGAATATAGCTACCTACAGATTTGACATTTCGGGCGATGAGTTATCCAACCTGACTGACGAGGATTACCGTCAAATGGTTACCAGGGGAAAGGAACACTGCTACAGGGGAGATGTATTTCAGATTGTACTATCCCGACAGTTTAAACAGTCATTTACCGGAGATGAGTTTAACGTGTACCGGGCCCTGCGATCCATTAATCCCTCCCCCTATCTTTTCTATTTTGACTACGGCAGTTACAAGCTATTCGGATCATCGCCCGAAGCCCAGATCGAAGTTAAAGGAGGGAAAGCCTATATCAATCCCATAGCCGGTACTTTTAAGCGCACGGGGAACGACCGTGAGGATCAGGACCTGGCCCGAAAGCTGGCCCAGGATGATAAGGAGAATGCCGAGCATATAATGTTGGTCGATCTGGCCAGGAATGACCTGAGTCGTAACACTGAGAAGGTGACTGTGGAGGATTACCGTGAGATCCAGTTTTATTCACATGTAATCCATATGGTTTCAAAAGTGTCGGGGGTATTGCCCGAAAACGCAAACAGCATACAGATCATGGCCGAGTCATTTCCGGCAGGCACACTTTCAGGGGCTCCAAAATACCGGGCCATGGAGTTAATTGACAGATATGAAGGAAAACGAAGGGGTTACTATGGAGGCACCATCGGCTTTATCAGGTTCAACGGGGATATAAACCATGCCATAATGATCCGATCCTTTCTGTCACGTGACCATATGCTTTACTACCAGGCAGGCGCCGGAATTGTATCTGAATCGACCGAAGAGGGTGAACTGCAGGAGGTGAATAACAAACTGGCAGCACTGAAATCGGCCATTGAGATGGCCAGGACTATGAACAATGAAAACTAAAAAGATGATGAAGATCCTTGTACTGGATAACTACGACTCATTCACCTACAACCTGGTACAGTATATTGAACGGGTGGTGAAAAGGCCCATCGACGTCCGAAGAAACGACCAGATCTCCCTGGAGGAGATCTCGTTCTATGATAAGATCCTGATCAGTCCGGGTCCTGGAATACCCGAGGAAGCTGGGATCACCCTGGATTTAATAAGGAAATATGGTGCAACTAAAAGCATCCTGGGTGTCTGCCTGGGACATCAGGCCATAGCTGAGGCCTTTGGGGGTTCAATTACAAACCTCTCCACAGTATACCATGGGGTGGTGGGACAGATGAAACAGACTGTTGCCGGGGACTATCTTTTAGAGGGCGTTCCCACGGAGTTTGATGCCGGCCGTTATCACTCCTGGGTAGTGGAACCTGATACATTGCCCTCCCAGCTGGAAGTAACGGTGGAAAACGATGAAGGATATATTATGGCCCTCAGGCACCGGGAGTACGACGTAAGAGGGGTGCAGTTTCATCCCGAATCAGTTCTTACCGAGTATGGGGGAAGGATAATTTTAAATTGGGTTAATGGTTAGAAATGGGTTAGGGTTACATATGGCTTCGCCATGTTACAAAAAGGTTAAAAGATTACGATGAAAGATACATTACGATATTTATTCGATCATAAGACCCTGGGAAAAGAGGATGCAAAACTAATTCTCAGGAACATGGCAGAGGGGAAATACAATGATTCGGAGATAGCCGCATTTATATCAGTATACCTCATGCGCAGCATAACTGTGGAAGAGCTTTCAGGATTCAGGGATGCCCTTCTGGAGCTATGCAATCCAGTGGATCTGACCGAGTTTAATACCATCGATGTTTGTGGTACCGGAGGGGATGAAAAGAACACCTTTAATATCTCCACCCTCACCTCCTTTTTGGTGGCTGGGGCCGGTGAGAAGGTGGCCAAACACGGTAATTATAGTGTTTCCTCTGCATGTGGTTCCTCCAATGTCCTTGAATATTTTGGGTATACCTTCTCCAACCAAACCGATAGGTTGAAAAGAGAAATCGATAGATACAACATCTGTTTTCTGCATGCGCCCCTCTTTAATCCAGCCATGAAAAACGTAGCGCCGGTAAGACGCAGCTTAAGAATCAAGACATTTTTTAACATGCTTGGTCCCATGGTGAATCCGGCGTTTCCAAAAAACCAGCTGGTAGGGGTTTTCAGTCTCGATGTGGCCAGGTTATATAACTACCTTTACCAGGAGTTGGATACGCAATATTGCATTGTTCATTCACTGGATGGATATGATGAAATCTCACTTACTGGGGAGTTTAAAGCATTGACGAGGCAGACAGAACGCTCATTTTTCCCAGAAGAGCTTGGATTCCAAAAGGTATCCGCAGCAGATATTTACGGTGGATCTACCGTTGAGGAGGCTTCCGCAGTCTTTCTTCAAATCCTGGAGGGTAGAGGAAGTCAGGCCCAGAACGATGTGGTGGTGGCCAATGCCGCGCTGGCACTGTTTAGCATGGATGAGTCGCAGGGATTGGAAAACTGTATTGGTAGGGCCCGGGAATCGCTGGAATCGGGTGTTGCCCTGAACACTTTTAAGAATCTGGTAGAAAGCAATTAATATGAATATTCTGGATGCCATTTTGGAACAGAAGAGAGTTGAGATACTTTCGCGCAAACAGAAGCGACCCCTCAGCAACCTGAAATCATTCCCCTTTTATCACAGGGAAACCCATGTGATGGATCTACATAAGCTGGAGGAGGCCCCGGGGATCATTGCCGAGTTCAAAAGGCAATCTCCCTCCAAAGGTCCCATCAACATGGAGGCCGATCCTGTGGTAATAGCAGAGGCTTACCGGACCGCAGGAGTATCGGCAATGAGCATACTAACAGACCGGAGTTTTTTTGGAGGATCATTTGCGGATCTGAAGCGGGTGAGAGAATCAGAGCCCGGAATGGTGTTACTGCGAAAGGATTTCATCATCGATTCATACCAATTGCATGAGGCACTTGCCTATGGGGCTGATATGGTGTTGCTTATTGCAGCTAATCTAGAGCAGGGTGAAGTGACTGATCTGGCACTGGAAGCTCGTTCGCTGGGACTCAATGTACTGTTTGAAGTGCACTCGATGGATGAAATGGAGAAGTATCATCCTGCCATCAGATATGTGGGTGTGAACAATCGCAACCTTAAAACTTTTATTGTGGATACAGGGCTGAGTCTGAAATTGATTGGACAGATGCCAGAAGGAGTAGTGCCTGTTTCCGAGAGTGGTTTATCCCATGTGGAGGAGATTGTGAGTCTGCATAAGGCAGGGTATAAACTTTTTCTGATGGGAGAGGCCTTTATGAGAGAAGTAGATCCGGGCCGGGCCTGTGCCCTACTGATGGAGGGCTTAAAAACGCATTATAATTACTCGAATGACAAATAATTCGTTGAAAATCAAGGTATGTGGGATGCGTGAAGCTAAAAACCTGGAGCAACTTTGTTCCATTGGACCAGATTATGTAGGTTTTATTTTCTATCCAAAATCTAAGCGTTTTGTGGGAGTCCATCCCGATCCTGCGCTCTTTAAGATCCCACCGGCTGGTATATTAAAAGTAGGGGTCTTTGTCAATGAACAGATTTACCGGGTAACACAGATGGTGGATGAGTACCAGCTTGAGCTGGTACAACTTCATGGGAATGAGTCCCCTGCGTATTGCAGAAAGTTGATGGGTCTTGGAATTCAGGTAATCAAAGCTTTTAGCCCGGGTGGGGGTACAACCGGTAGCAAAACTCTGCAATCCGGTTCGGGCATTGAAGGTTATAAAGAGGTGGTTCATACACTCCTTTTTGATACCCAGGGACCGGGATGGGGAGGATCCGGTCAGAAGTTCGACTGGAGCTTGCTAAAAGACCAATCTGTACCAGTACCCTATATTCTCAGTGGAGGAATTGGTCCTGAAGATGCAGAGGCTATAGGGAAGTTAAAAAATGAGAATCTCCTGGGTATTGACCTGAACAGCAGGTTTGAGCTATCTCCGGGATTGAAGGATGTAGGGTTGCTCAATGATTTTTTTATGGAAATACGAAATTAGACCAATATGGGATTTGAAATAGATAAGGGCGGAAATTACGGGGAATTTGGAGGTGCCTATATCCCCGAAATGCTCTATCCCAATATCAGGGAGCTGGAGGAAAACTATGTGAAGATTACCACATCGGAACAGTTTAAAAACGAATTTAGTAAGCTGCTAAAAGATTATGCAGGCCGTCCAACTCCACTGTTCAAAGCAGAGCGTTTATCGGCGCACTTCGGGATGAATATCTATCTGAAAAGAGAGGACCTGAATCACACAGGTGCACATAAAATCAATAACACCATTGGTCAGATACTGGTGGCCAGACACCTGGGAAAAAAGCGAATCATTGCTGAAACAGGGGCCGGACAGCATGGGGTGGCAACTGCCACTGTTTGCGCGCTCCATGGAATGCATTGCATTGTATATATGGGAGCACTGGATGTGGAGCGCCAGGCACCCAATGTGAAGAAAATGAAGATGCTGGGAGCCGAGGTGGTGCCTGTTCATAGTGGAAATAAGACCCTGAAAGATGCCACCAATGAAGCTATCCGCGACTGGATAAACCATCCGGTGGAAACCCATTATATCATTGGTTCGGTGGTGGGGCCACATCCATATCCTGATATGGTGACCCGGTTTCAGTCTGTTATCTCAGAGGAGATAAAAGTGCAACTTTCAGAGAAAACAGGAAGAGATTATCCCGACTACCTGGTGGCCTGCGTAGGGGGGGGCAGCAATGCGGCAGGTGCTTATTTTCATTACCTGGAGGATGAGCGCGTAAAGTTGATTTCGGCTGAGGCTGCTGGAATGGGGGTAAACAGTGGTATGACAGCAGCCACCTCTTTGCTGGGTACAACAGGGATTATCCATGGAAGTAAAACACTGTTGATGCAAGATGGAGATGGCCAGATAGTGGAACCCTATTCCATCTCGGCCGGTCTGGATTATCCTGGCGTCGGGCCCTTGCATGCATGGTTAGCCAAAACCGGAAGGGCCAGTGTGTATGCTGCCACAGATGATGAGGCACTTCAGGCAGCTCTGCTCTGTACCCGGATGGAAGGAATTATCCCGGCCCTGGAATCGGCCCATGCAATTGCCATACTGGATAGAATTCCTGCAGGAAGGGAAGAGACCGTGGTGGTGAACCTTTCGGGCAGAGGGGATAAGGATATGGAGACCTATATTGATAAACTTGGACTATAGAGTAAGATCATGAACAGAATTGACCATCTATTCAAAAATAAAACCGGAGAAATTCTTTCCATCTACATCACAGCAGGCTACCCGGGCCTGAATGATACCTCTGCCCTTATCAAGTCTTTGGCCAGGCATGGTGCAGATATGATTGAGATAGGGATTCCATTCTCGGATCCGCTGGCAGATGGTCCGGTAATTCAGAAGAGCAGTCAGGTTGCACTGGGCAACGGGATGAGTTTGAGACTGCTTTTCAATCAACTGGAAGAGATACGTCATGTTGTGGATATTCCTCTGGTAATGATGGGGTATCTCAATCCGGTACTGAAAATGGGTATGGAGACTTTTCTTGAGAATTGTCAATCTATAGGTATTGATGGAGTTATCATTCCCGATTTGCCACCACGGGAGTATGCATCCCTTTATCGTGAACAGTTTCAATCCTTTGGAATTTATCATCCACTCCTGATCACACCGCACACAGAGGTGGAAAGGATCGATTGGATTGCCGGATTATCCACCGGTTTTATTTACCTGGTTGCCGATTCGGCTACTACCGGATCAAAGTCATCCCTGGGTCCTCACCAGCTGGAGTATTTTCAACGCATACAGAAGATGAACCTTTCTATTCCATCATTGATCGGATTTGGAATATCAAATCATGAGACCTTCAGTGCTGCATGCGGTTTTGCCCATGGGGCCATCATTGGAAGTGCTTTTATTAATGCCATTGGCCAAGAGCAGAGAGAGACACTTGATAACAGGGTGGCACAATTTATTAAGGGAATAAAGGTTGAAGAGTGACCGGTTACATATGGCTTCGCCATGTTACATTAAAGAAATAATTGGGTTCTCCCGGCTAAGAATGCAAAGATGCAATTTGCTATTTTATCCAGATAATGCCCTTGATCCCAACACGCCAACCGGTCCAGTCTGAAGTCAAAACTCTCTGGCGGTCGTTAGGATCCAGTAACTTATTGCCTGTTTCCCTGTTTTTTAATTTGCCGGGTAGATCAACCAGGTATCCCCCTTCAATTCCAATGGCTGATTCCTTGAATGTATAGAGAAATTCGAGTCCTACCGATCCATTGGGACTGATGGAATTATACTTGTTGTGAGTGGTACTGGAGAGGCTCAGAACATTAATGGAGGATGTAATATCCAGGTTGGTAAAGTTGGCATCCAGTCGTCCATAAAGTGACAGATTCAGGTGGTCGGAGCCAATCAACGAATAGTTCACTGATGCACCAAGCCGATGAGATACTGCGATCATATCTGTATAAATAGTTCCTGAATAGTCGGTATAGTTTGCCCGGGCCCCAGTGGTGGTGTAGGTGTAACCGGCATCGACCCGCAAATGGGGATAAATCTGGCGGAGAATGTTTACTGATCCACTGAAGTAGGGAGGAAATGAACTGATGATTTCTCCTTCCAGCGGGTAGGATATCAAGATAATATCCATGAGATATTTCATATCATCCATCTGAAAAGTGGCTCCACCCAATGAAACTGAAACTCCGGTCTTTTGAGCAGTAGCCCCAGTGAAAATGCACACAGCGAGTGCAACCACCATACAGTATCGTATTAAACCACTCATTTTATATTCCAGGTAAAGTCAATGGCATATTTGAGTCCAATGTTCTGTGCTTCAAGACCGACCACATCGGCGAGACTATTGGTGTTGCTTGAATAGTAGATATTCATCCTCAGTGTATCGATTCCGGGAACTTCGGCGTCATAGGAGTAAATCCAGAATGATCCCATTGTGGTATCAGATTCATAGACCGGTGCGTTGCCCACCAGTACATCGAGTATATATAGTTTTCCATTCTGGATGGAGATATCGTATACCACCTCCAGACTATCATATACCACTGGATTATCAATGGAATCCAGGTTGGTTGTGGCCCATACCACTGGTGGATCGTCGGGGACGGGATCGACTGTATAAACTCCATCGTTTGAGTACATACAGGCATTGACTATGGTAACAATGATCCCTGCCAGAAGTATGAAAGTTCTGCTCTTCATTAAGAGCCCCAAAAGTAGCAAAAAATGTGAAAAATGTTAAAAGATGTAATCGGTAGACAGCTGGAGTAATTAGTTTAGCTCATTTTCAATGATCTGCTGAAGTACGCCTTCCATATTCATTCCGGCTTTTTCCACCTGCTGTGGAATGATGCTCTCTCCGGACATCCCGGGAATTGAGTTTAGCTCCAGGAAGTAGATCTGGTTGCCCTTGATGATGAAATCGGCCCTGATAATTCCCGAACAATCGGTAAGGTCATAGATCATTTTAGCAAGATCCACGCATTGACTGGCCAGACCAATGGGTATGCGGGCAGGGGTTATCTCCTCCGCTCTCCCTTCTGTGTATTTGGCTTCATAGTCGAAGAACTCATTTTTCGGGACGATCTCTGTGATGGGGAAAACTGTGAATTCATTCCTGATTTTCATCAGCCCGCAGGTTACTTCAGTACCTTTTATATATCGCTCTACAATGGCTTCACTGTCTTCCCGGAGTGCTTCGTCCAGAGCAGGCTTCAGCTCTTCGAACCTGACCACCTTGGCAGCACCGAAACTTGAACCACCACTATTGGGTTTTACAAAACATGGAAATCCCACCACTTCGGCAATCGCTTCCAGGTCCGGCTCCAGCTTTCTCTTCACCAGGCGTGCTTCGGGGGTGAGCACCCCGTGGTGCATCAGGAAACTCTTACAGGTATATTTATTAAAAGTAAGAGCCGATGAGAGGTGATTGGAACAGCTATAGGGAATGCCTTCCATGTCAAAGCATCCCTGAAGCTTACCATCCTCACCCGGTGTCCCGTGGATGGTATTCCAAACAAAATCAAAAGAGATATTTTTCCGGTTCAGCTTTACGCTAAAACTATTTTTATCCAGAGGTACCCTTTGATCTTCATATAGAATCGTCCAGTTCCCCTTTTTTACCTCCACCAGAAAACAGGAATGACCTGCCAGCTCAAGCCATCTTTTCACCTGCTTTGCACTCTTCACTGAGATTTCAAATTCTGAAGAATCTCCTCCACTAAATATGGCTATATTCATGATCCTTGTTCTTGAACGGTTCTCCCCATATAAATTTAACACCTTTTAGACAAAACCGCCTAATGGCAGGTGTCTCAATTTTGACGAATGGAATGATACATCCATGAACGTACTTAATTTTTAGATCATTAGGCCTGGTTTTCTGTACGCCCCTGGATATAAGAGCGCCATTTTTCCATCAGATGCTGAAATCCTGGGGGAAGGGGTGCTTCAAAAAGCAGCTCTTTATCTGTGGAAGGATGCTGAAAGCCCAGGGTCCTGGCATGTAATGCCTGTCCGGGAATAAGCTCAAAACAATTTTGCACAAACTGCTTATACTTGGTGAAAGTGGTTCCCTTCAGGATTCTGTTGCCCCCGTATTCCGGATCGTTGAACAGGGGATGGGAGAGGTATTGAAAATGCACCCTTATCTGATGGGTCCGGCCGGTTTCCAGCTTGCACTCAACCAGGTTTACATATCCCAGCCGTTCAATTACGCGATAATGAGTAATTGCGGCCTTTCCCTGGTCACCTTCTGCAAATACATACATTTGTTTCCGGTCTTTTGGATTTCGTCCAATGTGCCCTTCAACGGTTCCCTCATCCGTTTTCATATCTCCCCACACCAGTGCACTGTATGTTCTCTTAGTAGATCTGTGAAAGAATTGACTGGCCAGCTTATTCAAAGCAAGTTCATTCTTTGCTACTACAAGCAATCCAGAGGTGTTCTTGTCAATCCTATGTACCAGACCGGGCCTCTCCTCTCCACTGCTGAATAGTGGATTATCCTTAAGGTGAAACATAAGGGCATTGATCAGGGTTCCCGTATAATTCCCGTAACCTGGATGCACAACCATACCTGCAATTTTGTTTACCACTAACAAATCGTCATCTTCGTATACAACTTCAATGGGAATATCTTCAGGGATCAATTCAATTTTCCGTGGGGGGTGAGGCAGTACAATGGTGATTGTGTCACCCGGTTTAACCCGGTAGTTTGGTTTTACTGGGAGTGTATTTACCAGGATGTTGCCCGCCCTTGCAGCAGACTGAATTCTGTTTCGTGAGGTTCCTTCGAGCTTATTAAACAGAAACTTGTCGATCCTTAAATGAGTCTGACCAGGATCAGCGAGAAATTTGAAATGTTCATATAGTTCGTTATGGTCGGTCGGGTCCAGGGTCATTAGCTAAGGATTGATCAAAAGTTTTGAGTGGTAGATAATCGATCCTGAAATAGCACGTATGTAGTAAATGCCCTGGCTGAGGTCCGAAATATCCAGGCTATTGGAACTGGTAACGATTTGCCGTATGAGGCGCCCGGAAGCATCTATAATTTCGATCTGTAGTTCTGTAGCTTTATGAGCCTCAGGAATATTGAAGTAGACCAGGTCTCTGGCTGGGTTGGGATAGATCTGAAGGGTCGTATATGTTTCGGTTGAACTTTCAAATCCAGTGGATTCATCGTAGAGGAATGGCCTGAACATTATTACACCAGGAGCATCTGATACCTGCCAGCTTCCCTGAATGTTGTAATACATGACTGGATTTGCTGGAATATTGTTCAGATCGAGCCCTGCGTTAAGAATATACTGGTTGTATTGCCTCCATCCCACAAAAAAGGGCCCGTCCACGGGAACCGGTTCTGAGAAATGGTATTTTACAAACCCCGGATAAGTGGTGGAATATTCAACCTTATAGTCCTTTTCGTCTTCCCAAATCACTGATCCTGGTTTGCCTTCATCCTCGTCCCAGACCACCAGTTTAAAATAGTATCCAAGATTTAGAGAATCATAAACCTGATTAAAGGAGATGTTTACCCCTCCAAGATAGTCAGCCTGGTAGGAGTTGTATTTCATGGCTACCAGTCCTCCTGCTGTTCCGCTTCCACGCAATCCGTACCCGGCTTCGGCAGTTCCATCATCATAGGCATAATAGTCCATGAAAAGCTGCTCATGAATGACCGTATCATTCATTTTCGGGTCAAATTCGTCTGTTCGCAATGCAGCTTTAAATCTGATGAGTGCCGATTCTCCACGGTCGAAATCAAAAGGGTATATAAAACCAAAATTGACCACTGTATCTTCCATTCCCGGCAGATCCTGTGCTGTGGGAACACCCGGATTGTGTGTTTCGTTATAGGCTGGTTCATAAATTGAGAGTGAACGGGTCACATTCCTGGTAATGGTGTCGTTGTTTTTGTAGCGGCCCGATATAAAGGGATAGAGGACAGTGTTGTAGGCGGCTTCGAAATGGGACCAGGGCAAAGAGGTCAGGTCTTTAAGAATGGAGTTAAGTGGCGTGACAAAGGCCACATCCCGAAGAACTGTATCCGATGCGAACCGGTTGCCGTGCAACCTGACGTAATCCACATGCCAGTAGTCCACATTGCTTCTCATATCAGCGAAATCGTTGTTTTTAGCCAGGCTGGCTCTGTTTCTGAACCTGAATCTGAACCCCTCCACCAGGAACCTGCTTTCTGTAATGGGGATCATGGCATGACGGAAGGGTTGAAGCTCGGTTCCGGGTACTCTCCAGACGTTTATCCAGCGGGCAGAGTCAGTAGCGTAGAAATCAACCATCAACGAATCCCCCTCCTCGGGCAGGTTACAGAGTCCACCTGGCTGGAAGAGAAAACTGAGATATATGCTGTCTGAGGCAGGATAATCAAGCTTGACGGGGTGAGTGGTCAAATGATCTGCCACAAAGGTGTTAGGAGATAAAAGAGCATGACTGTAAATGTTGCCGGCAGAGTCCAGTGCATCAAGGGTGGCTACACCATTGGATACAGGATTGAGGCAGAAGTTGTTATTCACAAATGCACCGGCATCGCTCCACAGCTCACTATCGGGTAGAATGTCTGAGTCAGAAAAGTCATCAAACAGGGGGAGTTCCAGAAGGATAACCTGAGCTGTTTTTTTTGTAGATGCATTGGATGGTTGCCCACCCGGAGCCCTTGGATTATTGAAAAGAGGTGTGATCACTTCCTGGGCTTCAACTACCGATAGCCAGGCAAAACCCAATAAAAAACCTGTTAAAAATCTATAGGGATTCCTCATGAATAATTTCTGTGTCATCACCAAAGAGGATAGAATCGGGTTGAGGCAAAAGGGTTGAATCTATGGTCAGCCAGATATCCACCTCTATCCCCATGTTCAATCTGCTGAACTCTTCGAATTCGGGGTACTGCCTCCATATGAAAGAAGCTGAACTATCTTCAGCAGTCTCCATGCTTTCATCGTAGGTAATGGCACCTATATTCAAATAGAAATCTGCAATCATATCTGCGGCTGCTTCCAGACCTAACCCGATCAGATCAGGTACCCGGGTTGTTTCACTGCTCAGACCCATACCCAGGACCAGGTCGATCACTGTACCTTTGGTAATTTCTGTTCCTTCATTAATAACGGAGCCATCCTGCATTTGTTGTAGCACATTGTTGATCGCATAATCGGGCCTGTACTTAATATCACCCAGTAATAAGCCGGCATTCTGAAGTGCAAGTCTGGCCTGCCTGATAGAGAGACCAACCAGCCGGGGCATGGATACCATCTCAGGATTAACTGCATTCATAGTCAGGAAGATCTTCCTGTTATTCTTTACCCTCGAATTGGCTTTCGGATTTTGTTTCAATACCGTTCCCCTTGGTAATTCATTGGAGAATACCGAATCAACCACCTCGAACCGAAGGTGCCTGGAGGTGGTCACATCCCCTACTTCATCAGTGGTCAGACCGGTCAGGTTTGGAACAGTAATGGCCTGACCATGATGTGTATATACCCTAAGCCATAACATTACTGCAAGCATCAGTATGATTCCTAGGGCAATGGCATAACCCAGGTGGCGGAAAAACTTCTTTGAGAGGAGAAACCTAAGAAAATCCATTTAAAAACTTTGCATAAAGGTAAGGTTTATTCAGTGATTTCTATGAGCCATGGGTACTAAGACCGGTTTTAGTGATGACCGACGATTCCTGGTATACCTCATAGTCTGTATTGATGGCCCACAGGTTATGGTCTGCCCCATCCAGGATGTTTTCAGAAACTCGCATCCCCATCAGAATACTGTGATCCTGGTTGTTGTACTTATAGGCCCCATACCTGCCGATCACGTGCAATCCTTCCACCGAACTCAGATATTCTTCAACAGGCTTCATCACTTCACTGTATCCTCTGAAATAGACCGGGTAACAACGTGGCAGTCTGACCACCTTCCCGTCTTTTACATCCCCTTCGCGGACCAGCCCTGTGCGTACAATTTCTTTGGTGGCAGTTTTCACAAGCTCATCCGGATCTTGGCTCCAGATGGGATCGTCGAAATAGCACCAGTATTCCAGACAGAGTATGGAGGAGTCAGAATCTCCATAGATAGTAGGTAGCCAGTTTCTAAAGTTGGTTACCCGGCCTACCTCCACAGAATGTTCATGAATATAGAGCCATTGATCGGTAAAAAGATCAGTCCTGTCTATCCTGAGATAGACCAGGATGGTATTCCTGAAAGTTAGCTTCTTTGATAGCTCCATCACTTTTAGGGGGACTTCGGGTAAACGCTCAACCAGTAAAGAGATGGGCATGGTGGAGATCACATGATCATAGGGTTTGATCTCCCCGTTTTCAAGTTGAATAGAGGCAGCTTTCCCGGCTGAAGTGATTACTTTTTCTACCCCTGTATTGATATAAACATTTGCTCCACGTGATTCAATCTGTTCCTGCATTGCTTCATATACAGCCCCAGTTCCTCTTGTGGGATACGCAAACTGATCAACAAGGGTCGCATGCCTGTTTCCCTTGCCTTGAAACAGGGCGTTTTTAATGGCTTCAAAAAGTGAAAGTTTTTTAATTCGCTGGGCGGCAAAATCAGAATCCAGATCGCTGCATGAAATACCCCAGAGCTTTTCAGAATATGTTTTAAAGAAAATTGTATACAACCTCTTTCCAAACCTGCTGGTAACCCACCCTTCGAATGTGGAAGTATCACTGGTTGGAAAAAGGAGTTCTGCCAGGTAACTGAGCAAACAACGCACGGCTTCAAGAATGCCCAGACCCCGGAGTGCATTAAATGCCTTGATTGGATAATCGAAGAACCGTTTTTTATAGTAAATCCTGGTTTGCCTGTTTACAATGTCATAGTTCTGTTCAACAACTTCAAGCCAGAGGTTGTTAATATCTCTGTCCTGGCTAAAAAAGCGGTGTGGGCCCAGGTCGACCCTCTGTTTCCATAGCTCGATGGATTTAGCTAATCCACCCACCCCATCGCTTTTTTCATATAGATCCAGAACCGATACCTTGTCCCCCAGTTTTTTAGAGAGCTCATATGCTGCCGTCATACCTGCCGGTCCGGCTCCGATCACTGCAATTCTCATTTATCTATTTTTCGAAATGAAATCCAATATCATACTCAGAAAAAAAACGTCATTGAATCCTCTTTAATTGTGCCCTGACCAGATCGGCCTGTTCATTATTGCCACTGTAATCATATATTTCGGCCAGTTTTTGATAGGCAGATTTAAACTTCCCATTGTAACGAATGGCCTGCTTAAAATTATAGATGGCATTATCCATATCGTTCTTAAGTCCGTAACAGATACCCAGGTTATAGTACCCGGAGTAAAATTTGTGGTTGGATTTAATGGCCATATTGATATATCTGATGGCTTCATCCAGCAGTGCAGGATCCTTATTTACCTCCGATTCCAGAATGTAGGAGTAGCCCTTTAAGTTTAGTGCTTTGTCGTAGTCGGGATAGAGTTTCAACAACTGGTCCATCGCAAACCTGGTATCTTGGAACCGGAAGAATGCATTGTAGCCATTACCCGCTTCAAGGTAGGCAACTTCGTTGTTTGAATCATATCTGATGGCCTCCTCCAGCAGAATGATTCCATGGACGATTTTGCTTCTGTCTTTCTCATTGACTCCCTCAGAAAGTAACGAAAAACCCTGAAAATCGGCTCTGTTTTTCCGCTCTATGATTGCTGCAACAACCACGTCATCCACTTTGATCTCCTTTATTGTATTTTTGGGTGGCCACAAACCATTGTTCAACTGGTATGGATGTAAGTAGTTGCAATAGAGAATGGCATAGTCCCAGTCATATTTACCACGGTCGTAGTAGCGGCTGTAGAGGGTTTTCACCTGGTCGGTGTGATTCCTGAGATAGTATCCGATAGCCGAATTGCTTACTACCCGGACAGGATTTTCCGGATCAGTCTCAATGCCCGGCAGAATCTCTTCCAAAAAATAGTCGGTAGCAGGACGCAGGCTGTTGGCATAATAATCTGTTTCGAAAGTCCCATAGGTATTATTAATTCCTCCCGACCATTCGTTAAAATAGATGTATTCATTGGGATGATTTCGAATGATGTGCCTGAGAGGATGGTATAGCCCGGCGGCCATCACAGCGATAATCACATAGGTGACCCATTGAGGCTTCATGGTCCGTAGGAAATATGAAATAGTCATGGCTGCAAGAGCAAGCATGGAAGGATATATGAACATCATGTGCCTCCATCCACCATACACATTCGATTCCCTGTAGATAATAAATACCAGTGGGAACACTATTGTAAACCAGAGCATGAAATAGAAGTATCCCTGTCTCCTTTTGCGATCTAAATACCACACAGGTGCTGAGGCCAGAAAGCTAAGTAGTATGAGCCCAGGCACACTGATCCATATGTTTTGAGGAATATAGTGCCAGGGAAGTTTATCAGACCACAGAATGAGGCCGTCATACAGCACCCTGATGGAGACCTGGATGTTGGTCATCACCTTAAAGGCCTGAATGGGGTGATTTATAATATCCTGCAATGCATAGGGCCAGGTAAGCAGGCTGAGTAAATAACCTGCAACTGAGATCAGAACCAGCGTAATCAATCCTCTGGATGCTAATCGCCACCAGCCTGGTGAGAAAAATTTCCACGGCCATTTGTGAATAAGCAGATACAAACCTGCAAACATGAACAGATAGGGGACCAGAAGCAGCCCCCCTATCCTTATTCCATTTGACCATCCAATGCCAATGGCGATCCATATGGCAGACCTGGTGCTGATCCGGGGCAGTTTTTTAAGGAAAAGAATGATGTGATAGAGTGTGAAAATATTGCCAAGTGCAAAGGGCACATCCATGGGATTATTAAAGGCATGTCCCAGGAATCTGGGAGAGAGAAACATAAGCAAAAGTGCGATCCATCCGCCCGAATACCCTGCAAAAAGTCTGACCAAAAGACCGGTACATAGGATGGTTGCGGCTCCTGTGAGGGCTACCATCACATGCCTGGCTTCATATGGGTTCTCCTCCAGATTAAAGAGCCTGATAATCAGGTAGGTGAAAAAATCAAAGGATTGCCCATAATAGTTGAGTTTGTATCTGGGATCGGTTAAAGCAGAGGGATCGTCTTCAGTGAAATATCGGAAAACTTTGGCTGCATGGTTGTAGTGTTTGGTGTCATCACCCGAAAGTCCGGCATCAAGACTCAGCATGGGGAGAATAATAAAAATAGCCAGTGCAGTTGCAAAGAAGGCCACACGAAACAGTGGGTTCTCCCTAATATGGAATAAGTTCCGGAAGGAAGGCTCTCGTACTTCTTTAAAAGGAAGCGTTGTATTCCATGCCAGGTTTAACTTAAGCTTCTCCAGGAAAATTCTTGATGTGCCTGGAACCTGATCAAAAGGGGCATCCTGATGCAGGGTGATCTCCTGGCGGAGAAATCCCAGTTTTTGGAGGATCGCACTGATCAGTCCGGGCTCCAGGTTGCTCTTATCTCCTAAAAGGGTGACCAGGTAGTTCAGAACCTGAACCGGAACAATCAAACCTGCGTGGTGGACAGTCTCTTTTCCCTTAAATGAGAATTCATAGTAAACTTTGTCGCCCGAAGCCTCAGAAAGTGATAACCGGGCAAACTCATTGGGATTAAATTGTCTGGTCAGCGAGCTGTTTGCCATGAATACAGCAAACCCACCCTTCTGTGTGATTTCAACCAGTTTGTCCTTATCTTCAACAGAGAAGTTTTGGATCAGTGGGTGATTGGCTGATTCCGGAACATCCTCTTTATGCAAGCAACAAACGGTTGTTCTTGAGGAATTCTCACTGTTAACCTTGTTTGCAAATTCATTTATGTATCCTGGAACTACCTGATTTTCTCCAAAGCCGGCGAAGACAAAATGAATTTCGTGCCTGGCTTTCTGCGGGTGCAGATCCTTTTGCTTGCCTTTCTTGTGAGATATGTTTTTAGCCATGATGCCTGGATGAAGACCATGTGAAATTACAAATATTCGGTAAAATCAGGGCAAAAAAATAACCAACCGTTGTCGGTCAGTTATTCAGGATAGTCTGTTTAAGCTTTTTTAGCTTAAGCCTTGTGCTTCGGTTCGTCAGAAACAGTTAATTTCTTGCGCCCTTTTTTCCTTCTGCCGGAAACAATGCTGCGTCCGCTGGCAGACGACATCCGCTCCCTGAAACCGTGCTTATTCTTTCTTTTCCTGTTGGATGGCTGAAATGTTCGCTTCATAATAAACTATGTTTTGAGGGTGCAAAAGTAGTTATTTTTTTAGATATACAATCATTTTTGTGGAAAAAAACGACTCTTCAAACCATGTGGAGATGGGGAACTGTTCCACCTGGTTCTTAAAGGGTTTTAACTCCTCAGTAAGATCTCCTCCCTTTAGGGATATTAATCCATTGGGCAAAGGGGGGGGGCCGCCTGGAAGGATAAAATTGCTGGTCCACTGTAATATCCTGGAAAAAGATGTGACTGCTCTTGAAACCACATAATCGGCTTTGAGATCCAAATTTTCCATTCTGCCCCTGATGCCCTCTACATTCGCAAGTTCAAGATGTCTCAGGACTTCATTCACCAGCCCTATTTTTTTTTCAATTGAATCTACCAGGATGAAATGTGTTTCAGGGAATAGAATCGCAAGTGGTATTCCGGGAAATCCACCACCGGTTCCCACGTCAATAATTTTGTGGTTACTTTCAAACTGGAATTTTTTTGCAATAGAGAGTGAATGTAGAATATGCTTCTCCTCCAGGGATCCGATATCCTTCCTTGAAATGACATTGACCTTCTCATTGAGCAGTGGCATTATCTCCATGAGTTTCTGAAAGCGGGTCTCTTGTAACTGGCTGAGGTGGGGGAAGTATTTTCGAATCAGATCCATGGCATGGAACAGTCCCAGTTTTAAGGTTTTTCCTGGGAGCGGTTGAGGATATTTAGAAGCAACTCACGAGCCCTGAATAGCTGTGCCTTAACAGTTCCGATGGGTATATTTAATTCTGCTGCGATTTCGTCGTAAGAATACTCTTTGAAATACCTGAGTTCAACCAATTGCCTGTACCGTGGTTTCAGACGTGACACTACCTTATGCATGTGTTTGATCTTTTGCTTATTGATCATGGTTAATTCAGGATCAAGCGTATCGGATTGAATCAGAGAGGAAGGGGCAAGTGAATCCTCTCCATCAATGGTCTGATCAAGTGAGACGTGACTTGCACGTTTTTTCCGGATAAAGTCGATGCAGTTGTTGGTGGCAATCTTAAAAAGCCAGGTAGAGAATGCAAAGTTCGGGGTGTACTGATCGATGTTCTTAAATGCCTTCCCAAATGCTTCGATGGTCAGGTCTTCTGCATCAACCGGACTGTTAACCATCTTCAGGAGCATAAAGTAAATGGCATCACGGTATCTGCCCAATAATTCACCGTAGGCCTGTTGGTCACCTTTCTTGGCTTTTCCAACCAGTTCAATGTCCTTTTGTGCCTTCAGTGAAAGATTAGAATTCAATTCCATGCTTGATACTTTGTTTCAAAAAATGTGCTAAACCAAATACCTCCCAGAAGCAGGGGTAAGATCGGATCAAACAGCAGCAAAAGTAACAATAATAACTTTTCGTCCAAACGGCGCATATTCAATTTAAAAACCACCAGTTTTACCATAAGTAAAATTGCCATCGCTACAGCGGCAACCAGGTACCAGGTCGACATAATACATATGGTAATAAATGTTGCATAAAGGAACATGCGGCTTATGAGTTCTCCGGCAATCCTGATTCTTGAAGAAGTTGTGTAATACTTTCCGGCCGACAGGTGTCTCTTCTTCTGTTTGATCCATCTTCGAAAGGTAGTTTCAGGAATGGAAAGGGTATGGCTTTCGGGGCTGAATTCCACCGCTGTATTCTCCTTTGTAGCTGTTTCATTAACAAAAAGATCGTCATCGCCAGATGCAATGTGATAGTGTTTTGCGAATCCTTTATTTTTTAAGAAAAGCTTTTTTTCATAAGCCAGGTTTCTACCTACTCCCATATAGGGTGAACCTTTAATGGCAAAAGAGAGATATTGCATGGCTGTAAATACAGTTTCATACCTGATCAGGCTGTTGAGAAATCCCTTCTTACGCTCATATTTGCCATAACCTAATACTATTTGTCTCTTGCCTGTAAAATGAGACCCCATTTTCTGGAGCCACTGATCGCTTGCAGGGTAACAATCTGCATCGGTAAGCAGCACAAAATCATGCTTTGCGGCTTTGATCCCGATGGTCACCGCCAGTTTTTTACCATGAAGGAATTTCTCATTGAAAGGTATGGTGGTGAACCGCAATTGCTCATATCTGGAAGAGAGCTCGGAAAGGAGCAGCTCTGTTTCATCGGTTGAACTGTCATTCACTACGATGACTTCAAAATCGGGATAGTCCTGTTCAAGGAGCCTGGGTAGAAAACGTTTCAGGTTATCTTCTTCATTTTTCGCACAGACTATTACTGAAACAGGTTTTTTGGATTTTCTCCTTTTCTCAGGCTTGTACTCTGGAAGCTTTAGGAAAACCAATAAATAGTAGCCCAGCTGAATAGCAAAGGCCCACATAAAGAGTCCGAATAAGATCCAGTCAAGGAGCTTTAAACCTGCAGCAAATTCCTTTAGTTCCATGAGATGCAAATTTAGCTGACTGATGGAGAAAAGAAAAAGCAGGTTTTCAACAATTGTTTATCTTTGGCTGATCTCTTGATATTCAATGAAATTTAAACTTTTACATAAGGATAGCGCAAGTAATGCGAGGGCAGGTATTCTTACCACCGACCATTCAGAAATTCAAACACCTGTGTTTATGCCTGTTGGAACAGCCGGTACGGTAAAGGGCGTTCATCAGCGGGAGCTGGAGAGGGATATTGATGCTCCAATAATCCTGGGAAATACATACCATCTCTATTTGAGGCCCGGGCTGGAAACCATAAGAGGTGCCGGGGGATTGCATGGATTTATGAACTGGAACCGTTCAATTCTTACAGATAGCGGAGGCTATCAGGTGTTTTCTCTGGCCGCTAACCGGAAATTACAACCTGAAGGTGCCTGGTTTAGTTCTCATATCGATGGATCCAAACATATTTTTACACCCGAAAATATTGTAGATACCCAGCGAATCATCGGAGCCGATATTATCATGGCTTTTGATGAATGTACGCCATGGCCATGCGACCGGAAATATGCCAGTGACTCCCTTGAGCTGACACACCAGTGGCTGGACCGCGGATTGACACAATTTAATTCAACTGAGCCCCTGTACGGTCACAGTCAGGCCTTTTTTCCCATTGTCCAGGGAAGTATATTTAAAGATCTTAGAAAGGCATCCGCGGAGTTCATAGCCGGAAAAGATGCAGCCGGAAATGCAATCGGCGGCCTGTCGGTTGGGGAGCCGGCCGAAGAGATGTATGCCATGTTGGAAGTGGTGAACTCGGTATTGCCGGTCGATAGACCCAGGTACCTGATGGGTGTGGGTACCCCTGTGAATATCCTTGAAGCAATTGCCCTGGGAGTGGATATGTTCGATTGTGTGATGCCCACCAGAAATGGCAGAAATGGTATGCTATTTACCCGAGAGGGGACCATAAATATTAAGAATCGAAAATGGATGAATGATTTTTCACCTGTCGATGAAGGTGGAAACAGTTTCGTGGATATGCAATATTCAAAAGCGTATCTGCGTCATTTAATTATATCGGGAGAGATGCTGGGAGCCCAGATTGCCACAATGCATAACCTGGCATTTTACATCTGGCTGGTCAGAAAAGCATTTGAGGAAATCAAAAGTGGAACATTTACTACATGGAAGGAAAAGATAATACCGGCTTTGGGTACAAGATTGTAAGGTTCCTGGGTCTGAAGATTCTGGACATATATGTAATCAGGAAATTCCTAAGCTCGTTCTTTCTGGCTATAGCCCTGATCCTATGCATTGTAGTTATTTTTGATCTCACCGAAAAAATAGATGATTTTATTGAAAGTGAAGCGAAATTAAAGGCGATCATATTCGATTACTACCTGAATTTCATCCCCTATTTTGCAGTGCTGTTCAGTTCGCTCTTTGCATTTATTGCGGTCATCTATTTCACAAGCAGGATGGCATACAATACAGAGATCATTGCAATACTGAGCAGTGGTATGAGCTTCAGGCGGTTTCTGGTGCCATTTATGATTTCCGCCTCTTTTATTGCCGGTTTCTCATTTTATTTGAGTGACCAGGTGATCCCCGGAGCAAACAAGGTCAAACTTGATTTTGAGGAACAGTATATAAGAAAAAGGCCCATTCGGTTCGCATCCAAAGATTTTCACCGTCAGATTGAACCGGGAATCTACATGTATCTTCAGAGTTATAGCAATGTTTCCAAGGTGGGGTATCAGTTTACGATCGAGAAATTTGAGGATGGTAAGCTGGTCTCCAAGATGTTTGCCGATCAGATCAGGTGGGACACCACAAGTAACAAGTGGAGAGCCAGAAGATACTACATCCGCAACATCGATGGGTTGCATGAAACACTGGAAGAGGGAAAATTCATTGATACCACCCTTGCTATTCATCCTGATGATTTTAAAATGCGCTTAAGTATAGTGGAAACCATGAGTATAAAGGAACTGGACGAGTTCATAGAGAAGCAAATCATGCAGGGGGAGACCAATGTAACCTCCTATCAGATTGAGAGACAAAACCGGATCGCATTTCCATTCGCCACCTTTATTTTAACCCTGATTGGCATAGCGGTCTCCTCAAAAAAGATGAGAGGTGGGATCGGTATGCAGATCGCCATCGGAGTGGTTATCAGCTTTGTCTATATACTATTCAGTCAGTTTTCGAAGCAGTTTGCCATAGGTGGATTGCTACCTGTAACAGCAGCTGTATGGTTACCCAATGTGTTCTTTGGGATAGTTGCTATTTTTCTGATGCGTTTGGCTCCTAGGTAATAGGGTCACTCTCACATCTATGAATATATTTTGAAACAGCTTTACAATCAGCATTGTTTTTCGTAAGATTGTACCGCAAAACAAAAACAGACACAATGGCCTCTACAAAAAAGGTTCAGGAATTAAAGAAGCGAAGAGAAGAAGTGCAACAGGGTGGGGGAGAGAAAGCCATTCAGAAACAGGTTGCCATGGGGAAAATGACCGCCAGGGAGCGGATCATTAAAATACTGGATGAAGGCTCTTTCAATGAGTATGATATGTTTGTGGAGCATGAAGCCAGAGATTTTGGTATGGAGGCGAAGAAATTACATGGCGATGGAGTGATCACTGGTACCGGAACCATTGGAGGCAGACCCGTTTGTATTTTTGCCCAGGACTTTACAGTGGCAGGAGGTTCGCTTGGCTTAATGCATGCCAGGAAGATCACCAAGATGATGGACCATTCACTGAAAATGAGATTGCCCCTGATCGGAATCAATGATTCTGGGGGTGCCCGGATCCAGGAAGGAGTTAACTCGCTTGCGGGTTATGGTGAGATTTTTTTCAGGAATACCCTGGCTTCTGGAGTGATCCCACAAATTTCGGTGATCCTGGGTCCTTGTGCCGGAGGAGCTGTATATTCTCCTGCCCTGACCGACTTCGTATTTGTGGTAGACAATATCTCCAAAATGTTTATAACAGGACCCGAAGTAATTAAGACAGTTTTGGGTGAGGAAATTACCATGGAGGAACTTGGTGGGGCACGTGTACATAGTGAGATTACAGGAAATGCGCATTTTTTTGCTGAAACAGAAGATGAATGCTTCGAACAGATCAAATCTTTACTCAGCTACCTGCCCAGGTCCAATACGGATGTTCCTGCACAAAAAGAGATAAAGGAACCCCTCAAGAAGTATAACATATCGAATATTGTTCCTTCCGAGAAGAGGCAGCCCTATGATGTAAGGAATGTGATCAGGGCAATTACAGACGGATCAGATTTTATTGAAGTTCAGGAGAATTGGGCGGCAAACATTGTAATTGGGTTCGGAACCATGAACGGTAACACTGTGGGCTTCGTGGCCAACCAACCACTTGTACTGGCCGGCGTCCTTGATGTAGATTCATCCGACAAAGCTGGCAGGTTTATACGTTATTGCGATGCATTCAATATACCCATTGTGACCTTAGTAGATCTACCCGGATACCTTCCTGGCGTGGACCAGGAGCATGCCGGGGTGATCAGGCATGGAGCCAAGGTGTTATATGCTTATAGTGAAGCCACTGTTCCCAAAATTACAGTTATAATCAGGAAAGCTTATGGAGGTGGGTATATTGCAATGAATTCAAGGCACCTGAGGGCTGATTTTGTTTTCGCCTGGCCAGATGCCGAAGTGGCGGTTATGGGGCCTGAGGGAGCTGCAAACATTATATTTAGAAAGGAGATCGCCGGAGCTGAGGATCCTGATAAGATGCGGGCCCAGAAAGTCCAGGAGTACAAAGAGAAATTTGCTAATCCTTATGTGGCAGCTGCCAAAGGATACATCGATTCTGTTATCGAACCCTCAGAAACCAGGAGGTCTTTGTTGCATGCCTTAGAGGTTTCCGGAGAGAAAAGCGTAGGTATGCCTGCCAAGAAACATGGGATTCCCCCATTTTAATAACTTATCATGAGCAGTACAGCTAAATCGCAGAAGAAGAAGAGTGTCCCGGAACCTCCCATGGAGCAACTAGAGATAGGGAATGTTCAATACCAAACCAGACTTACCTCCAAATTTCTGAATAGAGATAACTGGCAAAGGCCCGATGAACGCAAAGTGGGTGCAATCATTCCGGGAAGCATACAGCGCATCATGGTTTCTGAAGGCGATGAAATATCACCAGGTACTCCAATGCTGATTCTCGAAGCAATGAAAATGAGGAATGAGATATTATCTCCATTGCAGGGGATTATTAAAAAGATCTATGTTTCAGAAGGGGATATGGTTCCTAAAGGTCATCTTCTGCTAGAGTTTGAATTGGCCCTCCCAGATTACATACTTCCGCAAACTATCGGGCAGGGAGGGTTGTTCTTTAAATAACCCGTAGAGCGATGAGCCGCTGCCACTAAGCGATGCGTAGATTGCGCCCCTGTTGTATAACTCCTGTTTCAATGAGTCCAATTGAGGGTACCGGTTAAATACAGATTTCTCGAAATCATTCTCAATATGTCCTTTCCAACGACTCAAAGGTTCTTTAATGATCTCTTTCAACTGGAAACGGGGTATGGCCGGATTAACTCCTGAGTAAGCTTCCGGAGTGGAAACATGGATTTCCGGGAAGAGCAGAACCAGGTAGATCTCATCCATATTCAGGAGGAGGGGAGTCAGGATCTCACCCCTGCCTTCCATCAACATGGTTTTCTGATCCAGAAAGAAAGGACAATCACTTCCAAGGTTTGCAGCCAGCTCTGAAAGTCTCTTCACTGTCAGTGGTTTATCAGCTATCGCATTCAATCCAAGCAGGGTGGTAGATGCATTTGACGATCCTCCTCCAAGTCCTGCTCCCACCGGTATCTGCTTATGCAGGTGAATCTGAACCGGAGGAAGCCGGGTCTCCACTCTGATGAGTTCCCAGGCTCCATGGCATAGATTATTCTCCAGATCGCCTACGAAACGGATCCCGCTCTGGCTAAAAAGGAAGTCTTGGCCTGTAGTGGGTGATGTGCTAATTTCTAGAATATCACAGAGTCCTATCGGATGCATTACTGACTGAATATCGTGATATCCGTCTGCCCTTTTTTTTAGGATTTGTAATCCTACATTGATCTTGGCTGGAGAAAAATATATCATGGATTACAAATATATTTCATTTTTCAACATTTGTTAATTAAAACTTTGGTGGGGGTGTGCAAAAGTAAAGATTGGAGAAAATCTCCATAGGAACTGTATGATTACCTTTATGCTCCAAATTGAAACTCAATGGCCAAACAACAATTTAATACCCCTAAAAAAAATTCAGGAATTGCACTCGATTATGGGAAGATCCCACCACAGGCACTCGATCTGGAAGAGGCTGTCCTGGGGGCAATTATGCTGGAAAAAGATGCAATCCTTTCTGTACTGGATATTGTTGAGCCTGGGAGTTTTTATAAGGAAGCCAACCAGCAGATCTATGAAGTGGCTCAATCTCTGTCCCAGGAGGAGAAACCCATCGACCTTCTCACTATCACAGAGGAACTGCGAAAACTGAATAAGCTCGAAGCGGTGGGCGGTGCTGTATATATTTCCCAGCTGACCTCAAGGGTAGGCTCCGCAGCTCACCTGGAATATCATGCACGTATTGTTGCGCAAAAATATATCCAACGGGAATTGATAAGGGTTTCATCAAATATTCAGGAGAGGGCCTTTGATGAAGGAAGTGATGTGGATGACCTTCTGGACTATTCCGAAAGGGAGTTGCTAAATATTGCTGAAGGACATATTAAGAAGGAGACCATCAAATTAAATAACCTGCTTAAGACCGCCATCGAACAGATTGAAGAAGCCGGGAAGAGGAAGGATAGCCTGAGTGGGGTTCCATCAGGTTTTACCAGGCTCGACAGGATCACATCGGGCTGGCAGAGATCTGACCTGATTATTATTGCAGCAAGGCCCTCCATGGGAAAAACAGCATTAGTCCTCTCCATGGCACGCAACATGGCTGTTGATCACAACAGGTCAGTAGCATTCTTTTCACTGGAGATGTCATCCATTCAGCTGGTGAACCGTTTAATCATAGGGGAGACACAGCTGGCATCGGATAAGATCAGGACCGGAAGGTTGGAAAACTATGAATGGGAACAATTGGAGTATAAGGTGAAGGACCTGGAGCAGGCTCCCATTTATGTGGATGATACGCCGGCACTCTCTATTTTCGAGTTTCGGGCCAAATGTCGCAGATTGAAACAAAAATATGATATACAGGCTGTCGTCATTGACTACCTGCAGCTGATGACCGGATCCAAGGATTCGGGCAGCCGGGAACAGGAAGTAAGTAATATTTCCCGCTCCTTAAAGAGTGTGGCCAAAGAGTTGGACATCCCCATTATTGCACTTTCACAGCTTAACAGGAGTGTAGAGATGCGATCGGGAAACAAGAGGCCGCAACTTTCCGATCTTCGGGAGTCTGGTGCTATCGAACAGGACGCTGACCTGGTCCTGTTCATTCACCGCCCTGAGTATTATGGCATTGATGTGGATGAAGAAGGAAATTCATTAAAAGGAATTGCGGAAATTATTATATCCAAGCATCGCAACGGACCTACAGGAGAAGTTCATCTGAAATTTGTTAGAGAGTTCGCGAAATTTGTGGATCTTGATGATACCCTGGCCATGGCAGAGGATGATGAGAATGGATTAACCATCCCTTCAAAAATGAATCACGATAAAGAAGGCATGGCTACCAATAAAGATATTGGAATGAACAATGGTTTTGATGAACCGGCTCCATTTTAATACCATTTTTCAGTCATCCAGGTTTCTATGTCCAGGTCAGGTTCCAAAAATCCATTTTCAAATGGGAGGGTCATCCAGGCTTCTATGACAGGGACACTTTCATAAAGTACTTCTAACTCTTTTGCAAAGTAAGTCCTCGATACAATGGTGGGTTTGTCATCATTTGCCGAAACATCTCTTAAATCTCTATCAGGAAGATAATTTACCCAGTGTATCACATTCCCACTCTCCTCATTGTATTCGGCTGAATAGAACAATACCTCACTATTGTTATCGATAATCTTACCAATATTGAGATTCGGTTCTTCTGTGGTTTCATGGAGGGATACAAGCTGGCCAAAGGAGATGGTGGCCAGGGTCACTCCTAAAGTGCTGAGAATAATTTTAGCTGCTTTCATGATGCTTGCGTATTGAGTTTTCTATTCTTTGACAGTCCTAATTCATATTTCGTGCCGAACTTTTTAAAGTGCAGTAAAACAGTCATATATACTGAAGATAGACAAATGTTAAAATTAGATAATTGTGAACGAAAGTATGACATATATGTTCGCTTGCGTACACAAATGTTAAGGGGATATATTCTAAATTCTGACTCCGGTTAAATTTTTTGTGTGGATCGGTGCATCTTTTATTTTACGAATTTGTCTATTTGATTAAGGAAGTTCTGTTTGGTTTAATTAAAAGGATGTATAATGAAGAAACTATTAGCTATTGGGGTACTCATTTCCACAGCCTTGATAACGGGTTGTTATTATGGACCGTGTATGAGTGGATCAGGTCAGGTAATCACTGAGATGAGGGATATTACCGGTTTTACAGAAGTTAGAAGCGGCGCTGATTTTGAAGTATATGTAACCCAGGCTGATGATTACAATGTAGAGGTAGTTGCCTATGAGAACTTGATGCCCATCATCGAGACCTATATATCAGGTTATTCCCTGATTATTGAAACAAAGAATAATTCGTGTTACAAATCCGGTCTGCCAATAAAGGTGTTTGTCTCCCTTCCCGAACTGAATTTGCTAGAGCTCAATGGATCGGGTATGTTGGTTGCAGAGGTTTCAGAAGGCGAGTCATTGGAATGCGGGAATAGCGGATCGGGATACCTGGCGGTGGATACGGTATTTGCGAAAAACCTTTACCTATCGAATTCCGGATCTGGTAGCATCGGTATGGAAAAGATTTATTCCAATGAAGTTAGAATGATTCAGTCAGGTTCAGGTTCCATTGATTCGGGTGAGGTGTTGGAGTCGAAAGGGGTCAGTATTAAGCATAGTTCTTCGGGAAATGTCAGATCGAATGTTGTTGGCGGTTTGAACGTAAATGCCATCCTCAGCGGATCGGGAAGGATTGATCTTTCAGGAGATGTCCATAAGGCTGACTATACGCTCACTGCATCGGGCCGAATTGATGCACTGGATTTAATGGCTTATGATGCAAGGACTACAAGTTCGGGATCGGGACTGATTTATGTGTGGGCAACTGAAAACCTTGAGGCCACTGTATCAGGTTCTGGAGATATTTTGTATCGGGGCGAACCAAGTACCAGCTTCTGGGTTATCGGTTCGGGAAGCATCAGGCCCTATTAGAGATCTGATCCTCCAACAACAATAACTATTTCACCTTTTACAGTACCCTTACTGAAGTGTTGATGAAGCTCCTCAAGGGTACCTCTTACGGTCTCCTCATGAACTTTGGTAAGTTCCCTGGAGACCGATCCTTTTCTGTGGGGACCGAAATGCTCGGAGAGTTGTATAAGTGTTTTCGTAAGTCTGTGAGGGGACTCATAAAACACCAGGGTTCGTTTCTCTGCAGATAGCTCGGTCAATCGTTTCTGACGGCCTTTTTTTGGTGGCAGGAATCCTTCAAAAATAAACCGTTCTGATGGTAATCCCGAATTTACAAGCGCAGGAACAAATGCTGTGGGACCTGGTAGAGATTCCACTTCAATCTCATTTTCAATGCAGGCTCTTACCAGCAGGAATCCCGGATCCGAAATCCCCGGTGTCCCTGCATCGGTGATCAATGCCATTGATATCCCTGACAGCAATCTTTGAATCAGAGAATCAAGGGTGCGATGTTCATTAAATTTATGGTGGGATTGAAGGGGTTTGCTGATGTTCAGATGCCTGAGCAGGTTGCCGGATTTACGTGTATCCTCAGCTATCACCAAATCGACCTCTTTTAATGTCTCTATGGCTCTTAATGTAATGTCTCCCAGGTTTCCTATGGGTGTTGGAACAAGGTACAGTTTTGACATGTTACGCGCGTAAGAACTTTCGTTTAACCAATCCTGCCAGTATTCCTACACCATCATGATCACTGGTGTCTGCAAATTGGCTATTCAATATCCCAATAGCTACCTGGTAATTTTCGGCGCCATCGAGGTTACTGACCATTTTGCTGAACTCTTCAGAATCACCTGAGAACAACTCCCTTATGATCAAAAACCGATCATTGATACCAATGTTTCGGATAATACTGTCAATGGGTTGCCCAATGAGCTTTGATTCCATATTTGTTTCCCTTTGTCCGGCCATGTTCTCATTGATGCTGGATTCGGTCGCAAACTTATCTGCAATGATCCTGGCATCTCTGGATTTCTTAGTGGGGGAAGCTGGCTCTGGCCCAGGATCAGGCTCAGGTTCTGGTTCAGGCCCAGGTTCAGGAATTGGTTCTGGTTCAGGAATTGGTTCTAGCTCAGGAATGGGTTCTGGTTCTTGAGCTGGTTCTGGAATGCCTTCGCTTTCGGGATGAATAAGCTCATCCAAACGGTCTGCCTTGATCATAGTGAGTATCTCGTACACATTTCTCATTTTGGACAGAGCAAGATCAAGTTCGATGGCTGAACCATCCTGATAAATTTGAAGGTTCCCGACCAATTTTTCTATATCTTGTATATCTTTAGTCAGGATTTCTATGGTGTGTTTTAATTCCATAATGGTTTCTGCATTTTTCCAATGAGGTTCGTACAAAACTAACGATATTCTTTATATAATCTTATAACATGTTTCTTGAAAACACGGTAGATAGAGCCAGTGGACAGGGTTGGATTGAGGTGATAGCCGGTTCCATGTTTTCAGGGAAGACAGAAGAACTTATCCGGCGGTTGAAAAGGGCGAGATTTGCAAAGCAAAAGGTGGAAATCTTTAAACCACGGATTGAGGTAAGGTACTCGGTAGATGAGGTGGTATCGCACGATGACAATAGCATACATAGTACTCCTGTGGATTCTGCAGCCAACATTATCCTTCTTGCTAATGAAGTGGAGGTGGTCGGAATTGATGAGGCTCAATTTTTCGATAACGGACTGGTTGATATTTGTAATCAGCTTGCATACAGCGGAATAAGGGTAATTGTTGCAGGTCTCGATATGGATTACCGGGGTGCTCCTTTCGGGCCTATGCCGCAATTAATGGCCATCGCTGAGTATGTAACCAAAGTCCATGCCATTTGCGTCAGGTGTGGAACGCTGGCCCATTATACCCATCGGTTATCTGAAGATGACAAGTTGATTGTTCTGGGTGAAACAGATATCTATGAACCTCTTTGCAGGTCCTGCTTCTCGAAAGCCAATCCTAAGAAATAGCCTTCATGAAACCTCAATGGAAATTAAGCTTTATTGGAACCCGGTTGAATGGGAAGGTCTATGGGAATGGAGATATAACCATATCTACCCTGGCCATAGACAGCAGAACAATAACCCTATCCGAATCCACCCTTTTCGTTGCGCTTACTGGCGACCAGCATGATGGTCATGACTACATCAATGAACTTTACCATCGGGGAATCAGGGCGTTTCTGGTATCCCGACCACAGGATGTCAGTGCCTTTCCAGGGGCTGGATTCTGCCTGGTGGACAATTCTCTCGCTGGTTTACAGAGACTGGCCATGGAATGGCGCAGCAGGTATGGAGGCAAGGTAGTCGCCCTCACCGGCAGCAATGGAAAGACCATTGTGAAGGAGTGGATATACCAGTGTATGGGTGATACGCTGAATGTTCACCGGAGTCCCAAGAGTTACAATAGCCAGGTAGGTGTTCCGTTATCAGTCTGGATGATTGGTGATCATCACGATTTAGCGGTGATTGAGGCTGGAATATCTCATCCCGGTGAGATGGATAAGTTGCAAAGAATCATTAATCCGGATGTGGGAATCATTACAAACCTGGGGGGAGCCCACCAGGAAAACTTCTCTAGTTTTGATGAGAAAATTGTTGAGAAGCTAAAACTCTTTAAGGGGTGTGAAAAGATTATTTGTAGGGCTGATGCAATGGCGGGACCGAAACCACTGCACACCTATTTACAGGAACTCGGTGTACCTGTTGTGGATTGGAGTCTGGACGGAGATGCTAAATATTCCTATAAAATTTTAAAAAGGAGTACAGCCCAAACCGAGATATCACTCACAATTCAAGGTAAAGAAATAACCTTCAGATTGCCTTTTGGGGACGATGCTTCCATTGAGAATGCTTTGCATGCGCTCACATTTTCAATTGATTTTGGACGTCCGGTCCATACAGCTGTTAAAAGTATAGAGAGTCTCGAGCCTGTATCCATGCGGCTTGAGATGCTTCAGGGCATCCAGGGTAGCCTGATTATCAATGACACCTATAATTCTGATACGGGAGGCTTACAGGCAGCACTTGAGCTGGTGGGACAGCACGAAAAGAAAAAAGGGAAGGTGGTAATTTTATCTGATCTGTTGCAAAGCGGCAGGGAGGAGCATGCATTGTATGCAGAGATTGCCGGATTGCTAATACATAAGAAAATCACCCTGTTTATTGGAATAGGCCCCGCGCTGATGCATCATCGGGCCTTATTTAAGGATAATTCACTGTTCTTTAGGGAGACGGATGAGTTCATAAAGAGGATGGACCGGACCCTGTTTGTGGAGAGGATTATCCTGATTAAGGGCTCCCGGCGATTTGGATTTGAGCGAATTACTGCTGAATTACAGCTTAAAACCCACCAGACCCGTTTGGAGATCGACCTGAATGCAATGGTTCATAACCTGAACTACTTCAGATCGATTCTGGAAAGCGGTGTCAAGACCATGGTGATGGTTAAGGCACTTTCGTATGGCAGTGGAAGTGTGGAGATTGCCAATCTTTTACAGTTCCATAAAGTGGACTATATGGCAGTGGCATTCATCGATGAAGGGGTAGAGTTGCGCAAAGCGGGAGTACACTCTCCAATTATGGTCCTTAATCCCGATCCATCCGGTTTTGGTACCATGGTGGATTATCAGCTTGAACCTGAGATATATAGTTTAGGGGTTGTGAAGACCCTGTATAACCTGGCTCACTACAGGGGTATCAAGCAGTATCCAATTCATATTAAGCTGGATACCGGGATGCACAGACTGGGTTTTCAGGAATCCGGAATTGAAGAACTTATACCCTGGTTACTCCACTCTGAGTTTCGTGTTGTCAGTGTATTCAGTCACCTGGTTGCCAGCGATCAGCCTGAACATGATGACTTTACCCGTGAACAGATCGGTTCATTCAGGCGATACGCCAGGGTGATTAGTAATTCTATAGGGGAAACATTTGACCTTCATATTCTTAATTCGGCGGGAATTGAACGTTTCCCCGAAGCACAATTTGATATGGTCAGACTGGGGATCGGCCTTCATGGAATCGGACAATCCACATATTTAAAACCGGTAAGTTCATTTAAGACCACCATTTCTCAGATCCGAACTGTAGCTGTCGGTGATTCTGTGGGCTACTCACGAAGTGGGGTGGTAGAGCGCACCAGTCAAATCGCCACAATTCCTGTGGGATATGCCGACGGGCTGAGCAGAAGATTGGGAAATGGAATTGGAAGTGTCTGGATTAATGGAATGGCCGCACCCACTTTTGGGGACATATGCATGGACATGACCATGATAGATGTTACGGGTCTTGAAGTTCTGGAAGGGGATACGATTGAAATTTTTGGCAGTCAACAGAAGGTAAAGGAGATAGCCAGCATCACAGGAACAATCCCTTATGAAATTCTGACGTCGATTCCGGAGCGGGTGAAAAGAGTATATTTGCAGGAGTAGCTATGAAGATACAGATTTCAGCTGTTGTTATCACTTTTAATGAGGAATGTAACATTGAACGTTGCCTGAAATCTCTTGATGGAGTGGCCGATGAGATTGTAGTTGTGGATAGTTATTCCACCGATCGCACCGAGGAGATTTGCAGATCATTTAATGCACGCTTTATCAAACACAGGTTTTATGGTCATATTCAGCAGAAGAACTGGGCTATTTTACAGGCTACTTCCCCCTATATTCTTTCGCTTGATGCGGATGAAGTCCTCTCAGATAAGCTGAGGTCATCCATTTTAAAAGTAAAAGAAGACTGGACACACGACGGATATTCCTTTAACCGATTAACCAACTATTGTGGCAAATGGATCCGGCATACCACCTGGTATCCTTCGAGAAAGCTTAGGCTTTGGGATGCCAGGAAGGGAAGCTGGGGAGGGTACAATCCACACGACAGATTCTATTTAAAGCCGGGAGCATCACTGCATCGTCTTCAGGGAGATTTACTTCACTATTCATACTATTCGGTAAACGAGCATTTGGTTCAGATCAATTCTTTCTCCTCCATTCTGGCCCGATCATACTACGAAAGAGGACGGAATGTAAATATGTTAACCATTTTTTTGCGCCCTTTCTGGCGTTTTATAAATGATTTTCTCTTAAGAGCCGGTTTTTTGGACGGTTTTTACGGTTTTGTGGTTAGCGTAAACTCAGCCTATGAGGTTTTCCTGAAGTATGTGAAGCTCAGGATTATTTATAATGATGAGAAAAGAGACCGGAAAAAGAAAGTCTGTTTTTTCAACTCTCAAAATAGCTGGGGTGGAGGTGAGAAGTGGCACTATGATGTTGCCTCATATTTAGTACAGAAGCAAATTAAAGTAATTTATGTCTCCTCCCACGAAAGCACTCTTGCTCAAAGATTTATAAAACTGGGTATATTCGGATATACGGTAACGGTGGGCAACATAAGTTTTTTGAATCCTTTTAAAATAGCCAGGATAATCAATATTTTTCGAAAAGAGGAGGTTGGAGTGCTGGTGACCAATGTTCCAGGTGACATGAAGATTGCAAGTATTGCAGCCAAATGGGCCGGAGTACCCAGGATTATTTTCAGAAGAGGGAGTGCAATTCCAGTAAGTGACTCCCTTATGAACCGATATTTGTACCAAAAGGTGGTAACCAGGATCATTGCCAACTCATTGGAAACCAGGCGAACTATACTAGCGGTAAATAAAGACATTGTACCAGAGGAGAAGATTAGAGTGATCTATAATGGGATTCATTTGACAAAGTACAATCCACTTATTAAACCCCTATATTTAGCTGCAGAGGGGGAGATTGTACTTGGTGCAGCAGGGCGCTTGTCGGAAGAAAAGGGCCATATGCATCTCCTCGAGATGTTACAGTATCTGGAGAGCAGTGAGATACGTTTTAAGCTTTTAATTGCAGGTGAAGGGAGATTGTTGAGAACCTTACAGAAGCAAGCAGAAAAACTGGGAGTAGAACAGAGGGTTGAGTTTTTAGGTTTTGTGGAGAATATGCCTGCATTTTTCAATTCGCTGGATGTATTCCTACTCTCCTCACAATATGAGGGATTTGGATATGTGATTACTGAAGCCATGGCAAGTTGTAAACCCGTAGTTGCATTTGATATTAAAACCACGTCGGAGATTATCCTGGATGGAGAAACAGGTTTCATTACGGGAGCTGGCAAAACCAGAGAGATGGCAGACAGGGTTATTGAACTGGCCGCAGACAGTAACCTGCGCACAACCATGGGTGCGAGAGGGAAGAAGCGTGTAGAAGAGCTGTTTTCATTTGAAAAGAACCAGAAAGAGATCCTGGACCTTATAACGGGATCCAACGGAAACTAATTCTTCTGACCCTTTAGTTCATTAAATCGCTCCAGGTTGTGTTTCCACCGTCGGTGGGACCAGAGCCAGTACTCTGGCTGGTCTCTAATCAGTTTCTCAAGTATCTGCACGTGCCTGTTGGTAATCTCATAGGGTTCCAGGTCGTTTGGATTTTTGCAAATCAATTCTATCTCTACCTCATACCTGCCCCGTTTTACCTTCAAAATTTTTAAAAATACAACAGCGGCATCCAGTTTTCTGGCCAGTTTCTCTGTGCCCAGGTAAAGGGGTGCATCAAGACCCATAAACTTTGTCCAGTACTGAATATTCTTAATCAAAGGGCGTTGATCGGCAAGAAAAATGGTCATAACCGGATCTTTGTCGTTGTAATGTGTAATCAGTTTTTTGACGATCTTTTCCATGGGTGATACCATCACACCAAACCGGGTTCTGTTTCTTTGGATCATTTGATCGATCTGCTTAATTTTTAATGGCTTATATATTGCAGCCACCGGGTAGTCACTGGCCAGAGCCAATGTGTTTAGGTATTCCCAGTTTCCATAGTGACCAGTAACTGCCATCACCAGCTTACCAGTAGCATAGAGTTCATTAAGCAATTCGGGATTTCGATATGTAATTCTCTTTAAGGCTTTTGATTCTGAGTAGAAATGGCATATGGCCGACTCCAGGATTAAATCTGAAAAATGATGATAAAACTTCCTGGTTGTGGACCTGATTCTGGTTTTGTTGTATTCGGGGAATGCCTTTTGAAGGTTGTCGACCACTACTTTCTTTCTGTATCCTGCCACATGGTACATCAGGAAATAGAGAAAATCGGAGACCCGGAACAGGACCCAATCGGGCAGCAGGTGAAGCAGCCAGATCAGGCTGTTAGCGAAAATATATAACAGATAGTTCATTCCCTAGCCAAGCTCACTGATGCGTTCCAGTTTGGGCAGGTCGAGGATTCTGATTTTTCTACCGTCTATGGCAATTACACCCTCCTGGGCAAAAGTGGACAACGTACGGATGGCATTGGAGGTGGTCATGTTGGAGAGGTTGGCAACATCTTCTCTCGATAGGTAAATTTTGATGGTTTTGTGATCGTCCTCATATCCATAAGTGTCTTTCAGAAAGATGAGAGACTCGGCAAGCCTTCCCCTGATATGTTTCTGGGTCAGAGTTACGGTACGGTCATGCGAAAAGCCAAGTTCCGATGCAAACGACTGGATAACACTCATGCTTAAGTCTGCATTGTTCCGCATTACTCTGAATACGCTCTCCTTATCAACGATGCAAGAGACGCAATCTTCAATTGCCACTGCTGTTGCAGTATGGTTTTCTTCTGCAAAAAGTGCCCGGTAACCAATAAAGCCAACGGGTTTGGCCATTCTTACAATCTGTTCTCTTCCGCCTACACCTTCTTTAAAGATTTTTACTTTTCCTTCAGCGAGGATCATCAATCCCAAGGGTTTGTCGCCCTCTTTGAAAATGATTTCACCTTTTTTATAAAATGCACAGGTATAATTTTGCTTCAGGAATTCCTTTTCTTTTGGAGTAAGTACTGTAAATACAGATTTTGGATTGTCTATACAGTCATCTGCATTGTAGTTCCTGTCCTGCATTGTATTTTTAGTTATTTAGTCGAACTGTGTTGAATAACACACAAAAGTAGAAAAAATAATCAATTTCTGATCAATATTTAGCCACCAACGGAAGGCGCCTTCCCACGCCGAATGCTTTGGAGGAAATCCTTAATATGGGAGGTGTCTGGTAACGCTTATATTCATTCTTATTGACCATCCCAATGATCCTTCTTATCAAATCCGGATCAAATCCCATTTCAGCTACTTTTTCGGTAGATAACTGTTTTTCTATATAGGCTTCCAGGATCTGATCCAACTGGTCATAGGGTGGGAGAGAGTCTGTATCTTTCTGATCGGGACGTAATTCGGCAGAGGGAGGTTTGGTTATGATGTGATTGGGAATAACCTCTTTCTTGCGGTTAAAGTAACGAGCCAGTAAATAGACATCGGTTTTATACACATCCCCCAGTACTGATAGTCCTCCGCTCATGTCACCGTAAAGGGTTCCATAGCCCACTGCTGTTTCACTCTTATTACTGGTATTGAGCAAGATGTTTCCAAATTTATTAGAGAGTGCCATGAGCAGGGTTCCCCTGATCCTGGCCTGGATGTTTTCTTCGGTAATATCTTCTGGCAGATCTCCAAACAGAGGATGGAGTGATTCTATGAACTGGTCAAATACAGATTCGATAGGGAGAATATCCGATTTTACTCCCAGGTTTTTCACAAGTTCCAATGAATCGTCCACACTATGAGTTGACGAGTACTGGGACGGAAGTAGAAGTACATGAAGATTTTCAGGTCCAAGGGCTCCTGAGGCCAGTGCCAGGGTGACAGCCGAGTCTATTCCTCCCGACAGGCCCAGGGTAGCGCTTTTAAAATTCAGCTTTCCAAAGTAATCACGGATCCCACATTCAAGCGCATTGGCCATTGCTTCGATGCGATCTGGAATTTTAACTGTGTTTTGAGGGGCTTTTTCTGAGATTAGATCATTCAGATCTACGATCCCGAAATCTTCCTGAAAAAACTTTAATCGCCTGGCCACTTTCCCGGAAGGGGTTATTGCCAGCGAGCCCCCTTCAAATAATAGTTCAGTTTGCCCTCCCACCTGGTTACAATAGAGTACAGGTAGACCATAGCGGATTGCTTTCCCTGTAAATACAGATTGCTTTACCTCCATTTTTCTGTGCGAAAATGGTGAAGCAGCCAGGTTAATGATTACGTCGGGTTTTGATTCCATCAGACTCTCCAATGGATTTGTGGTGTAGAGCCGGCTACGCGAAAACTCATTTTCAAATGGCTGTTCATCCCATAAATCTTCGCATATGGTAATTGCCAGTCGTTTCCCTTTATATGTCAATACCTTGAATTCCCGGTTGGCTTCAAAGTATCTGTACTCATCAAAGATATCGTAAGTGGGTAATAGTGATTTGCGAAATACCTGTTTGATACTTCCATCATTTAAGAAATAAACCGAATTAAATAGCAGTTTCCCCTCTTTGTGAGGATTGAACTCCGGTCCTCCCACAAGAATACCAATTTCAGGATCGGTAACTCTGGCAAGCTTCTCAATATAGAGGTTGCAGGATGTAATAAAATCTTCTCTTTCAAGCAGGTCAAGAGGTGGATACCCGCAGATGGCCAATTCTGAAAAAACAACGAGATCGACTCCCTCTGAAGATGCCCGTTGAACAGCATCCTCCATTCTTGACAGGTTGCCCTGGAAATCTCCAATGTAATAGTTAAGTTGTGCTAATGCAATTTTCATGATTCTTAGAAAAGGACTCCCAGGTGAATTGATATGGCTTTAATAGTGATTGTGGCATCGTCGTTGCTGGTTACATCTGTAAGTCCTGATGTCCAGCGAACTCCACCAATGAGAGCTGTACTGCCTCCCAACCGGTACTCAATCCCTATTTCTGCATGATATCCCAAGTTGAACACATGAACACTTTCACGGATGTTTTCCTTATCATATGTTCCATCATCTGACGTAGCCAGAGCACCTATATTTATCATGGGATTAAAACCTAACTGCAAAAAAAGGGTTACGTATCCCAACTCCTCTGTTTTTAATTTGAGCCCGAGGGGAATATCAAGGTATTGAAGTTTTTGTTTCACAGTTTGTCCGGGTTCGAACCAGAGGGTATCCCCTTTGGAAATGAAACTTGTGGAGTCCGTATAGAATAGATTGCCTCCCAGGTTATTTACTCCAAATCCCAGAATAAAGGCATAGTTCTTCTCAAAGTAACGGTCCATCTGAAGCCCATACTGGGCCTGAAACACAGATGCGCTGTTTTGTATGTGATTCTCATCAGAACCAAACCAGGCAAACTGAGGATCCACATGTACGCTGAATTTTGTGACTCCCTGTCCCTTCAATGCGATCGTTGCGCTTACCAATAAGATAGAAACTACTATTCGCGTCATATTTTTTACATTTGTCTATCCGGATCTGGATTCAAATTTAACTATTATGATGATACCTATTCAACGGAAGATCGTTTTTCTCATATGCATATCGCTCACGTTTGCGGGATGCCAAAACAATCGATTGAATGTGGATGTTTCGAATATTGAGGTAAATGTGAAACTGGAGCGATTCGATCGAGCCCTCTTTGAAATGGATCCTGATACCATGAACCAGGCCATTGGAGCGTTTTATTCTGCCTATGGCGATTTCTTTGATGTCTTTAATGTGCACGTAATTCAAATTGGACAGGCATCCTCCAGGCATTATGCATCTTACCTTTCCATGTTTATTAACGATCCTACCAACAGGGAGGTATATGATTATACCAATAACCTGTTTTCTTCAACTGAGGAGATAGACAGGGACCTGACTGAAGGATTCAGGCACTATCTATACCACTATCCCGATTCCACAGCACCCAGGGTGATTGGTTATGTGAGCAGGTTTAACCAGGGACTATTTACAGTAGGGAATATTGTGGGAGTGGGCCTGGACCAGTACCTGGGGCTCGATTGTAAGTACTACGATCAGATGGGAACGCCCAGGTACCTTCTGAAGAATAAGATAAAGGAGAGGATTCCTGTGGATGTGATGTATGCATATGCTACCATGCTCTTTCCATATAACGATTCTCTTGACAACGTTTTATCCAGAATGATTCATCATGGACAGATGCTCTATTTTGTTGATGCCATGCTTCCCGGATATGAGGAGGGGTTGAAGGCAGGTTTCAATACCGGGCAGATGAAGTGGTGCAGGAACAATGAGGAGCAGATGTGGACCCACATGGTTGAAGAGAAACTACTGTTCTCAACTGATCCGCTGGATATTCGGAAGCTGATAGAAGATGCGCCTCACACCAGTTTTTATACCACCGAGTCGCCAGGAAGGGCTGCAGTATGGCAGGGCTGGCAGATCGTTCGGTCCTTCGCCCACAGAAATCCCGATCTTACCCTACACCAGGTGATGTCTCAAAGAGATTATCAGGAGATTCTCAGACAATCGCAATACAATCCTTAAAAGAGGGCTTATTTACTGATCACTCTATTTCTCCGGAACGATCTTACCCCGGGCAAGTGATGCAAATACCCCCAGGGTGCAGAGAACCACAAAGATCAGGAATGTGGTTCTCATGCTGGCAAGGAATCCGGAGGAGTTTTGAGTTGAAATTGGATCGTTCCCAATATAGAGTTGGAGGATCAGGGTGGCCACTCCCATGCTGATCATTTGCCCGGTTAATCGCATGGTGCCCACTGTGGCTGAAGCAATACCCAGGTATTTTTTATCTACCGATCCCATGATGGCATTGGTATTGGGAGAGGAGAACAAACCAAAACCAAAACCAACTATGGCCAGGTTCACCACCAGGTAAGTGAAATGGGTCTGCTCTGTCAGCAGGGTTAACATCACAAGTCCCCCTACAATAACCGCCATCCCTGCAGAGGATAGGATACGGGGATCATACCGGTCAGAAAGCTTCCCTGATATGGATGCCACCAGGGCCATGGTCACAGGTTGAGTGATCAGGATCACCCCTGCATCGCGGGGTGAGAGCTGCATGATATATTGCAGATAGAGACTTAGCAGAAAAGTAATGGCAAAGGTAGTTGCATAGTTAATTAATGCAGCCAGGTTTGAGAATGCAAAGAGCCGGTTTGATCTGAACAGATCTATGTTAAATACAGGGTGTATGGTTCTTTGCTCCTTTATCACGAAAAAAACCAGGCCCATAATTCCTGCAACCGCCAGTATGATGGCTGGTGGGCCAGGTAATTTGGAAAAGCCAAACATAAATGCCGACATGGCCAACACATAAATGATAGAACCTGTGAGATCAAATTTTTCGCCCCGGGCATCGGCCCACTCCTCCTTAATATACCTCCAGGTTATCCAAACCACCAACAGTTCAAATGGAATGGTGATATAAAAAATACTCCGCCATCCCAGGTATTGTGTAAGCATTCCGCCCAGGAAAGGGGCCAACGAAAGGCCAATATATACTGAGGTAACTGTGATTCCAATGGCTTTCCCTCGTTGGTTGGGAGGATAAACGGAGGTGATAATGGCAACCCCCGTTCCAAAGACCATGGCGCTGCCAATGCCCTGCAGAGTTCTGAATGCGATAAGCATTCCACCTGAGATGGAGAGTGCACAAAAAATGGAACTAATGGCTATGATTAGATTACCAGCAAGGAATACCCGTTTCCGGCCCCTGATATCAGCAAGTTTTCCCAGGGGCACCAGGAACACGGCTGAAGAGAGAAGAAAGGCCATGGCGATCCAGCTCATCCCAACAGCACCTAAACCGAACTCATTGCTAATGGTAGGCAGGGCAATGTTGATTGCGGCACCCAGAAAAGGATTGATGAATGAAGTAATAACGATAAGTAAAAGGATCAGTCTCCTTGAAGCCGGACCTTGCTCTCCCATGATCCTACTTGTAACGTTCTACCCGTTCATCATTGATCACTCCGTTCCAGTTTAGTCCAAAAGCAAAGTCATACCTGTTTCCATTTCCATCTACGTAACACTCCATATCGCGGGGAACATCTTCTTTCTGCTCTTCCACCGTTTTCATAGAAGCCGGCATCTGGAAGGGCAGCAAAGCGGAGGGTTCAACAGCGCCTGAGATCAGATCCATCAGTGCCTGATCCTGTACACCCATATGGATCAGGATGGCATCGGCTGCTGGTTCAATCTCGGCAAATACCATGGGCTTAGAGACGTTGACCACGACCACCACCGGCTTATCACCCATTTGATTGCGGGTTTCAAGCACCAGTTTCATATCGGGGATATTCACGGCCGTTGTGGTTTTATCTTTGTAGCTCCGGTTGTTAAAATCCTCGAAGGGACTCCCCCCAGCAATACTGGTTTCACGTGCATGTTCTGCCTTATAGGGGCCATATTGAAGCGAAATGGGAACATAACCATTGTCTCCCTTCTCCAGTTCACTGTCATCATAACCTACTCCGCCATCGGGATTCTGAATTCCCACAAGGGCAACATCGGCTTCTTCCGGAGTCTCAACAAGCACGAAATATTTAGATACAATCTCTTTGCTGAATGCATCTGTCCACCGTTCAGGGCTTGGCATTCCAAACCAGCTGGTACTTGCCGGGATATGACGCTGTGGAATATAGACCTTTAGCTGCTTCTCCAGGGGAAGGGTTTGCTGCTGATTCTTTAACAAAACTACTGTGCGCAACTGTGCCTCAAAACCGGCCTTCATATATTCAGGGTTCCCGACGATTTCAGTTGTTTTTCCCGGATCCAGGTAGGGGTTCTCAAAGAGACCTACCCTGAAAATATTGCGAAGGAGCCTGGTTGCAGACAGTTCAAAGCGTTCTTTCATATAGGCTTCTCCATGCTCCTTTATGCCCATATTATAGGCCTCCAATACGGGCCCCATATCATTGTTGCCTCCAAATTGGTCGATGCCTGCATCGATGGCTTTGTAATGACGTTCTGCTTCACTCTTGGCTTCGACTCCCCAGGGCATCCCCGAGATCTGGCTCACCGACGCAGGGTCGTGTGTAATGCGCCAGTCAGAGCAGACCACTCCATCGTAGCCGTACTTGTCGCGTAACAGGTCAGTAATAATATACTTGCTGTAGGCGTTTCCCACATTCTCGCCGTACCTGGTATCGATACCCGTCGAAATGGTGTAGTAGGGCATTACTGCTGAAGCCATTCCGGTGGCTCCATCCAGTTTGAAGGCTCCTTCGGTGAAGGGCTGCAGATGGTCTTCCAGATTGTTACCCGGGTAAACCGCATAGGCTCCGTATCCGAAATGACCATCCCGGCCGCCCTCTTCAGGACCGCCTCCGGGCCAGTGCTTGACCATGGCATTCACACTGTGGTAACCCCAGCCATTTAGAATCTCATGATCGCCGGCAGAAGTCTGAAAACCATCTACATAGGCGCGGGCCAAATCGGTGGCCAGATCGGGATCTCCTCCCATGGTACCGCTGAAACGACCCCAGCGAGGCTCTGATGCCAGGTCGATTTGGGGGGAAAGGGAGGTTACGATTCCCAATGCCCTGTATTCCGTGGAAGCAATCTCTCCAAACTGTTTCATCAGTTCCGGATCAAATGAGGCAGCTATACCCAGGGAGGCCGGCCACATGGATATATCGCCACCGGAACCGGCATTATACTCCGTCTTGGCACTGGTCCTGTGCCTTGGGTCAGAACTGGTATTTACTGGAATTCCCAGACCTTGGCTTTCCACCAGTTGTTGCGCATTATTATTCCATTGAGCGGCATCTGAGGGACTGGAAACAGACGTGATCAGCACATGGCGAAGATGGTCCTCGGAAAGGAATCTTTTCTGCTGGTCTGACAAATCGGAGGGAGAAGCACCACTCTCCTCGAAAGGTTTATCACCATAGGTGCTGGCTCCAAAAAAGCCCCGACTGCCCGAAGGTATAGATTGGTGTGCACTGTATAGCATCAGTCCGGCCATCTGTTCCACCGACATCTGTCCGACCAGATTGCTAATTCGTTCGTCCACAGGCAAGCGCCAGTCTTCGTAGGCATCCAGTGTACCGTTCTTGTTGAGGTCCTTAAAAGCGTAACCACTTTTTTCAATAAGCGTGACCCCTGAACCGGGAGCATATCCAAGGATTTGCCCCCCCCTATTTGCTATAAGAGTAAAATCACTATTCTCTTCAATCGTATACTTTGGGTTGCAGCCAGAGAAGAAAACCGTAAGGATCCCTACGGCAAGGAGGTAGCATTTGGTTCGAGTTTCCATTTACAGTAACATTTTTAGGATTTTATAGTTTGCTCCCGCAAAGCTTGCAAAAGCGAGCATCGGGATCATGTGAATCGTGACCGCAGGTCTTACAAACTTTGATTTTATATTTCCTTTCAGCTTTTACAGCTTTCCCGAGTTCAACAGAAATAATTCCGGTGGGGACAGCGATGATGGAGTAACCTGTAAGCATAGCTACTGATGCAAGAATCTTACCCAGTACAGTTGCCGGAGCTATATCGCCATAACCCACCGTGGTGATGGTAACGATAGCCCAGTATACACTCTGCGGGATGGAGGTAAACCCATTTTCCTCACCTTCAATAAGATATAGCAGCGAACCCAGGATGAGGACCAAGGTAAGCACAGCTCCGAAGAATACAATAATCTTATGTTTGCTTAACTGAAGTGCACGAGCAAGAATTGCAGCTTCTTTTACGTACCTGGCCAGTTTCAATACCCGGAACATGCGAAGCAACCTCAAAGCCCGGATGGTAAGAAGGAATGTGTATTGATCAAAGAAAAGTCCCAGGTAAGTAGGTAAAATGGCCAGCAAATCGATCACACCATAGAAACTGGTGATGTATTTTATAGGATTTGGGGAGGAGTAAATCCGGAGCAGGTATTCCAGAGAAAAGATAAGCGTGAATATCCATTCGGTTGTCATAAAAAAATTGTGGTATGCAAGCCGCATGGTGGAAACGCTTTCCAGAATTACTGCGGTAACACTCAGAATGATCATCCAGAGCAGGATCACATCGAACGTTTTACCGGCTCTGGTATCCGTTCCAAAAATGACAATGAATATTTTTTTCTTCAGCCTCACCTCATCCAAAGTTAGAATTTTTGGCGGTAGCAAAAAAAAAAGACCGCTCAATTTGAGCGGCCTTAAAATTCTTCAGTTGATCCCGGCCCTATTCAGGGCTGATTGCTTCAACGGGACATACATCAGCACATGCGCCACAGTCAGTACATAACTCAGGATCAATCACATAGATATCTCCTTCGCTAATAGCCTCCACAGGGCATTCATCAATACAAGTTCCGCATGCAGTGCAATCATCAGAAATTACATAAGCCATATCTTCAAGTTTATTAGTTTTAAGAACGCAAATTTAGTGGCAAATTTCTTTAAACCAATATTATGAGAGGTTTTATTTTTAAACAGCTGTTGATTTAAGCAATTCGATGGTAAGACAGGCTAACATGGAGATGCCGGTCTTCAATGCAGACTCATCCACCCTGAACTCGGGTGTATGAAGGGGGAAAACCTGATCAGCACCTGGTTCCTTCACTCCCAAACGATACATCATTCCTGGAATGGACTGTGCAAACCATGCAAAATCTTCGGCGGTCATTCTAATCTCCAGATCCTCTACCTGATCGGCTCCCAACAATTCAATGGCTTTCGATTTTGATTCAAGGGTAATCTTTTCATGGTTATGCAATACGGGATACCCACTTCGTATCTCCACATCACAAGATCCTCCCATACTTGAAGCAAGGCCAGATGCTATCTGCCTGATCAGCATATGCGCCTCTTTTCTCCAGGATTCATCCATGGTGCGAAAAGTGCCTTCCAGGTACACCTGGTTGGGAATTACATTGACCGCCCCGTTGGCCTCCACCTTACCAAATGAGATCACAGTGGGTATGTTGCCGGGGGATTTTCGGTTGATCTCCTGCTGAAGTGTTATTAGGATATGGGAAGCCATCAGAACCGGGTCATTGATTTGCCGGGGCAGCGCTCCATGTCCTCCCTTCCCGTTCACTGTAATGTAGATTTCATCGGAGGAGGCCATGTAAATCCCTGGTTTAAAACCTACGTGGCCCGCTTCCATATCGGGCAATACATGCTGGGCAATAATCAGGTCAGGTGGCTGGTCTTTGAAAAGTCCCTCTTCCATCATTAATTTGGCACCTCCGGGAATCTTCTCTTCCCCTGGCTGAAAAACAAATAACACTTCACCTTCTATCAGATGCTTCATCTGATTCAGTAGTCTTATGGAACCCAGAAGAGAAGTGATGTGGACATCATGCCCACAGGCATGCATTACTCCGGGATGGGTGGATTGAAAATCAAGCCCCGAATTTTCAGAGATGGGCAATGCATCCATATCGGTACGAAGGGCTATTCGTTTTCCTGATTTCTCTCCTTTGATTCGGGCCAGGATTCCCGTTTTTACAATTGGGAAGGTATATTCAACACCCCAGTTATCCAGAACATTCCGAATATATGCGGAAGTCTTATGCTCCTCGAATGAGAGCTCAGGAAATTGATGAAGGTGACGGCGTATCTTGACCATCTCAATCAGCAATTGATCTGTAAGAAGTTGTTCTATTTGCTCTTTCAGATTCATAGCAGTTTAAAAATCGAGGCTTAATGAGAGATAGAACATTCGGGGTTGTACCTCCATATTTTCAATACCCCACGCCCAATCGAGACGAATGAAGTAACCCAGCAACATTGCGCGTATACCAAAGCCATACCCTGCCACAATAGGGTCCCTGTTTGCATCCAGGCTAATGGTCATGGGTCCATTGACTATAACCTCTGTATCCCATGCGTTTTCCTCTGAATAGGGATGCAGACCGGTCCAGGCACTTCCCACATCAGCGAATCCAACTACCTGGAAGTTATTAAGGAATCCGGAACCAAGGGGATGCCCGGCCAGGTATCTGAATATGGGCCATCTTAGCTCGGTATTAAAAACGAAAAAATTGCTGCCGTTTCTGATGTTCTGAGAGAAGCCCCGCAAATTGGTAGCGAGTGCCTGGTAGGCATAGTTCTGAGTATAGTCGATGGCCACTGATTCATTAAAGGTGGGTACTTTAGACTGGGAGAGGTTTATCCAATTATCCACACTTCCCATGTAATAGATCAGCGGGCTCCTTCCAAAGGAGGTGCTGGCAGCAAACCTGTTTGCCCAGATCAGAGTGCGATGTATCCGGATGTAGTAGCGGAAATCACCTCCAACTACAAAGAGGTCTGATTTGGACGCATTAATCTGCCGGTACGCTTCTCCGAAGACTTTCCAGCGTAAGCCGGAGTAGAGGTTAGTCCCCAGAATCCTGGTGTTATCGAAGATCAGTTCGGCCTTTAGCCCGCCCCATACCTTTGCGATATTGGGTTCATTCAGGTTTTCAAGACTGGTCGACAGGTACACCGTATTGTCATGACGGAATGATGCTGTACCCTTCAGGGCCAGGGTCTGATTAAAGGGATACTTCACCGACGCCAGGACTTCCCGACTGTAGGTTTTTATTTCACTTTCAAAGTAGCCGTTCGCATCTATAATGTAGTTTTTAAATACCTGCCTGTGAAATAGCAATTGTTTATCAAGCCGGCGTTTCAGATTCTCAAAACTCAGCAGGTATTCATTGCTGTCAAAATCCATGGCAAACCTGACGCCCCCCACCAACCGGTAATCCTCAAACAGGTCATTTGCACCCACCTTAAACAGAAGGTTTAGTCCGGGATTAAAATAGTATGCGCCTCCAGTAAATGCCTGGTAAGATGCATTCAAAAAGCTGAAATCAATTTGACTTACCATTTGATTGGGGTAGAAAGCTGTGGAGTAGTCGATATACATCATTCGGTTGTCCTGCACAGAGTCGAGGACCAGATTCAGATTTCTGCTTCGAAGCTGGGTATTGAAGTAGTTCAGCTTCTCTCTTTCAAAGACGTAATTGTTTATGTCAATTTTGAATTGTTGAAGGGGGATGGTATCGCCTTCGTGCACCAGACTGTTGTTGGCAATATCCTTCATGGAGATCACCTTCTTTTCCACGTGATGTATGGAGTCTTCACGCATCAGCCTGGTTACATGCCTGCTACTGTATTCGGTTGGTTCAAGTTTATCTCCAAATTTCCTGTCGAATTCCATGGGATACTTGTACATATGGTACCTGGAATCGTTGTAAACAATTTCGGCAATCTCCCCGGTTTCGGAATTGATATCATGTGACAGAATATTACGTGTATAGTCGGAAAGCGGAAAGCTGTTGGCAAAATACCTGTAGTGGATCGTAGTATCCACCAGACTGATGGTACTGTCGTATTTGGCATAATATCGGTTCACAATTCCGCTCTTATCACTCAGGTAAAAAAATTCATTTCGCCCGGGTGACAGTGGCTGAGTATGATTGATATAGTCTCCTTCTGAAATCTTCTGAAGCCTGCTGTCTTTGGTGGAATAATCGTATACATAGACCGCAAATGCTGTGGTGGTATTGTTCTCAGGATCATTCTCCATAAATAGTGTATCCAGCCTTCTGTTAGATACAAATGAAATGTTATTCATGTAATTGGCGAACCGGGGATTGAAATCGTCTGCCAGATCATTGGTTATCCTTTCATTGGTGGAGGAAGCGATGTCGAAAACCCATATATCGGTTTGACCGTCAGCCACGGCTGAAAAGACCAGTTTCCTTGCATCCGGCGAAAAGCTCATGTCCAGGACCTTCTCAAAATGGAGCAGGTTTCTGGTTGTAATCTCGCGGGTTTCGAGGTTGTAAACATGAAATTTAAGCATTCCCTTCTCCTCGGTGATAAATCCCAGAATCTCTGAGGAGGGATGCCAAGCAGTTTCAGGAAAAGAGTAATCGTTGATCTGATCCAGTTTCTGACCTCTTTTATAGATTCTCTTCCGTTTTCCGGTAACCTCATCATGGATCCAGATCTTATACTTTCCTTTCTGGTTGGTCACATAGGACAGATACTCACCATTGGGACTGATCCTGATGTTCTGGTACACCCTTCTTTTGTTGGGACGTTTGAGGATTTTCCCCTGGTCAGGCAGATCGCCTTTCTCTTCCTGGGCGGTATATAGCCCCATGTAATAGGAAGTCCAGTCAAAGGAGAGCTCCTTTAGCTTGCTGCCAAGCACGTATTGGAATCCGCTTTCTGCATTTTTATTGATTTTGGTGATATAGATGATTTGAGGAATGATCGAAGCGCCATACATATCGGCTACATACTTCCAGAAGGAGTGCCCTGCATACTGGGCATCTTCATCCTGGAGGTTTACAAAATTGCGATACTTCCCCGAAACAATCCCATCCTTCACGCGGTTTTCCATTTCATAATCCCAGGGATTGGATACGAACGATTTTAATCCCTCCAGGTACCATTCAGGAAGGTTAATCATGGTGGAATTGGTCATGTTATCCCTTACACCGTTTCCAAACATCATTTCGGTAAGCAACACTTCAGCAATGGCAGCCCTGATCTGTCGCTCGAGTTTAACATGATCGCCTTCGAAATAGAGGAATACCTTATTCTGGATAATCTGTGTGGTTCCGCCAATGTTGTATTCTTCTGCTTCAGAAACCAGCCCTATGTTACTCTGCCTGAAGTCCGACATTT
>JAOZUK010000430.1 GCA_029938715.1 Bacteroidales bacterium
CAATGGGCAATGTGGGTTTTTGTATCGCTTAAAATCTTTAATTCATCATCGTTAAAATGAATACCATGGGCATACCAGACATCCTCTCCAATAAATCCCGTGTCTTCCATCAGCTTTAGTGGTCTTCTGCCGTACATCTGAAGACAAAAATCATTTTCATCCTTTGTTTCCGCCAGATGGGTATGAAGCCTGACCCCATACTTTCTGGCAAGTTTCACCGATTCTTTCATTAAATCCTCTGTAACGCTGAAAGGGCTGCAGGGTGCCAAAACAATTTTTCTCATGGAAAACTCAGATGCATCATGATAGCGTTTTATAACTCTTTCACTGTCCTGTAAAATCTCATCATCGGTTTGAACAAGGGTATCCGGAGGGAGTCCGCCATCCTTCCTGCTCAGGGACATGGAACCCCGGGTCGGGGAAAACCGCATCCCCAATTCATCTGCCGCCTTGAACTGTAGCCCCATGATATCTGCCGTCACACTGTGAGGATAAATATAATGATGATCTGTAGAGGTGGTGCATCCTGTCTTGAGAAGCTCCCCCATGGCAAGCAGGGATGAGGTGTAGATGGCATCCTCATCCAGATGCTTCCATATCTCATAGAGGTAGATCAGCCAGTTAAAAAGTTCTGCATTCTGCACTTTTGGAAGATTTCGGGTCAGGGTCTGATAAAAGTGATGATGGGTATTTACAAATCCGGGCACAACGACATGGGTGGAACAATCAATTACCCGGTCTCCTTCAAATGGTGAAAAATCAATATTTTTATCAATCCTTGCAACTTTGTTGTCCTCAATTAACAAATCGTATCCCCTCAGTCCTTCTTCTTGAAACGACTGAAGTATGTAATAACAATTTTTTAATACTATTTTAGTCATGGCCACATTACCCCTTCAGGATTCGATACTTTTTTCAATTGCCTTTAAAATGTTCTGATATCCTGTGCATCGGCATAAATTACCGGCGTGGGCCTTTCGTATTTCATTCTCGGTGACTTTTTCCCCCTTACAATTTTGTGCAAAAGAGGTGGATGCCATGATAAAGCCCGGGGTACAGAAACCGCACTGCACAGCCCCTTCATCCACATACGCCTGCTGTACTTTGGATAGTTTGTTATTTTTAGCTTCCCCTTCAATGGTCCGGATACTTTTTTTGTCTGCCCATATGGCAAGATAAATACACGAATCCACCAGCACCTCATCCACCAGGACAGAGCATGCACCGCATTCACCCACGCCGCATCCCTGCTTTGCACCGGTAAGACCCAGATCCTCCCTTAAAACTTCAAGCAATGATTTTCTCATGTCAATATAGAGTGTTCGCGGTCTTCCATTTATGGAGAATGTAATTTCCCTGAATGTTGTCATTCTACACTTGCTCCCCGGCTCTTATCAACGCCTCTTTTGTGGCTCTTTTTGAGAGCTCTTTTATAATATTCATTCTAAATTCCTTTGAAGCCCGCCAGGAGGTTCTTGGGCTCACATCCGTCTCAATGGTCCGGGATATCTCATCTAAAAGAGTTTTGCAGACTTTTTTGTTCATACTCAAACTTTCCGTCTTTGGACAGCGTATGGGAACAGGGCCTGCCACACCATATGCGATTCGAAAATCCGTGAGGATATGATTTTTTATTTTCAGGCTGACGGCACAGCCGATGGTGGCGATATCCATGGCATTTCTCATGGCATATTTATAATAATGTCCAAAATATCCTTGATAGTTTTCCAGCGTGATTCTGAATGAAGTCAGGATTTCACCCTTTTTTAAATCCACTTTGCCGGGCCCCAGATAAAATTTTGAAACAGGAACCTGCCGGGCCGCATCTTTCCCCCTGATCTCCAGGACAGCATTCAAGGCAAAAAGACTGGGGGCACTGTCTGCACTTGTGACACCATTACAAACATTCCCGCCAATGGTGGCAACATTCCTGATCTGTGGACCACCCACACTCTGCGCTGCCTCACAAAGCATGGGCAGATGATTATTGATGATATCTGACTGGATAATATCACTAAATGTGGTACCGGAACCAATGAGAATATTATTTGCTTCATCCTGCCGGATTTCTTTTAGTTCTTTAAGATCATGGATGTCCACAAGCTCGGAAAACCCCGGCTTTCCATCTCTGAGTTTAATCAATACATCTGTGCCGCCGGCAATGAGTTTAGCATCAGGGTTTTCCATCAAAAGTGCAATCGCCTGGTCCACTGAACCGGCTTTTATATATTTTTTTAAATCAAACATCTGCACCTTCTTTTGAGCCCATAAGACCGTTTTTTAAAAATTTAAGTAATTATACATATTGATTTTTCAAATTTCCCTTTATATAACACTAAAGAGCCTTAATCCCCCTGTGTTCTCTCATGTAAGCGAAAGAGCGGAGCTATTATTTTTTAAAATCAAGAGGGCTTTTTAACTCCTTTTTAGTTTGCGATGGAACAGTATGGGTATAAATCATGGTTGTTCTCACATCACTGTGCCCCAGCATCTTTTGAATGGTGCGTATATCATAATTTGCCTGCAAAAGATGACTTGCAAAACTATGCCGGAATGTGTGAGGTGTTGCCCGCTTTGTCAACTGTACTCTATTCACAACAGATTTAATAGCTTTTTGAACATGACGGTCATGCAGGTGTGATCTCCTGTATTCACCGGTTTCTTCAACATAAGTTAACTCTTTTGCCGGAAAAAGCCATTGCCATGGAAACTC
>JAOZUK010000431.1 GCA_029938715.1 Bacteroidales bacterium
GGCAAAACACCCCCATGATCTCCAAAATAAAAGACAAATGTACTCTCCAACAATCCATCGGCTTCCAGCTGACTCAGAACACTTCCCACAATGGTGTCCACCGCCAGTATCTTATCCCGGTAATAGGCTGCAGTAAATCTGAAAAGCTCTGTATCGGGGTGATTGGGAAAGAGGTGTACTTCATCCAGAGAGGTTACCGGCTTATAACTCTCCATCAGTGAAGCATCAAAATGAAGACTGCTTTCGTGAGAGACCGGGTGTGATTCTTTATGGAAAAAAGGTTGTCCGGGCTTACGGTTGCGCCAGTGGGCGCTGTTGGAAGATTCATCCCAGACACCCTCTGGTTCCACATAATTGTAATCTTTCTTCTGGTTATTTGTGGTATAGTATCCGGCCTCTCTGAGGTAGGAAGGAAACATTTGAACGCCGTCAGGCATGGGAACCAATTGGGATCTCCTGTGGAACTGAGCACCTGTGCGTGGCCCGTAGCAGGAGGAGATCAGGGTGGACCGTGCCACACTACAGACGGGGGCATTGGAGTATGCCCTGGTAAATTTGATTCCCTGCTCAGCCATCTTCTCAATATGGGGAGTGGCTATACCATTGGGATCAAAAAGCTGCATGTAATGGGTGGAATTATCTTCAGAAATAATCCAGACGAAATTTGGTTTCTCGGTAGATTCCCCGGATTTGGAGCTGCAGGCATTCAGAAATAGCAGAGCTCCTGAAAGTATTAAGACACTTAAATATACAGATCTTCGCATGGTCATATCTCCTCTGGTTTTAGCTTAATCAATTCTCTCTTCTAATGGGGTAATCTGCACCCATATCATCCAGTCTCTGATGCAGTTGATGGCGCAACGAATCTGCCAGTCCGGGATATACATCGCTCAGGTTATGTTGCTCCGACAGATCGATCGATAGATCATACAGCTCAACGGTCTGGTCCTCATAGAACTCCACCAGTTTCCACTGGTTGTTTCGAAGGGCAGATCCCGGTCTCCAGGTGGATCCATGGTAATGAGGGTAGTGCCAGACCAGGATTCTGTCATCCACCTTTTCGGGCTCCCCACAGTAGGGGACCAGGCTGCGACCATCCAGCCACCTCTCCGGCTCAACTTCCATTCCTGCCAGATCCATCAGGGTGGGAAAGAGGTCCATACTAATCACCGGTTGATCACTGGTATGGCCTGGTCTCTTCATTCCCGGATATCTGATAATCAACGGCACCCTGATTCCTCCTTCATAGCACCATCCTTTCCCCGCCCTCAGAGGAACCACTGAGGTGGGTCCTGCTCTTCTGGTGGTGGATAACCCCCCATTGTCGGAGGTGAAAACCACAATGGTATTCTCCGTTATTCCACTCTTTTTCAGGGTGTTAAGTAGTCGGCCCACATTAACATCCATGGAATGCACCATGGATGCATATTTGGGATCGCTCTGGTTGATTCGGGTGATCCCATCATGTTCGTTTCGAACCTCCATCCTGCCACTGTCGGGCAACAATCGCTGTTTCTCCAGATAGAGATCATCATAGTTGATACAACCCTGGATGGGTGAGTGTACTGTATAGAAGGAGAGATATAGGAAAAAGGGATTCTCTCCTGCCGATTCTATGAAACGGATGGACTCATCGGTTAGCCGATCGGTCAGGTACTCCCCTTCAGGACCCTCTGAGAGACAGGGATTGCCATAAGGTGCATAGTACCCCTTGCCCCCCGGGAAGGTGGGTGAGCCTTTGTGGTTTCCTCCCTGGTTAATTTCAAACCCCTGGGACAGGGGCCAGTACTCCTCGCTCTCGCCCAGGTGCCATTTCCCGGCAAAGAAAGTTTTATATCCCTGGTCACGGAATATCTCTGCCATGGTAACCTCTTCCAGGGGCATGTTGTGAAGATCTTCCGGAGTGGTCAGTATGGAGTTGTTTTGACCACTCTCTGAATTCCCTGGGATCCAGTCGGTGATTCCAACACGCACCGGATTCCTGCCGGTCAGAATAGCGGCACGGGTGGGTGAGCATACAGGCGATGCCGCATAGGCATTTGTAAACCGTATGGAGTGCTCAGCCAGCCGATCCAGGTGAGGCGTATCGTAAAAGGTACTCCCGTAACACCCCAGATCGCTCCATCCCAGATCATCTACAAGTATGAAGACCACATTGGGTTTCTGCACAGCATTGCAACCAAAAAAAACGGTAGTAGCCAGCAGAAAAATCCAGCCAACGGGAGACCTCAGGGGGGACTTCACAATGGCCATTACCACGGATCGTTAGTGAGTTCTACTACAATCACTCCACTGTCGCCTGTGAATGCACCCCTCTCCAGTTGGATCTCTATCCTCTTTAAGCCAGGGATATCCTTATCGTAAGATAGGGGCGGCGGTGACACTTCCACCACATTCACTTTATATGGAACCTCCACATCTATTTCCAAATAGAGCTCTCTTCCCTCCTGTTGAAGGATCACCCCTTTCTTCTTAATTATCACCTCCGCCTGTGTCATCATCTGCCAGGTCAGGTTTCGGGTGTCAGGAGAAAAGAGAACCTCATCTGTGATGCGAAGACGTGTATCAAATACTCTTGAATAGCTTCTCTCAGCCAGCTGAATATTGGACCCGAAAACAGGAGTCATCTCAAATGTAAAGGAGGGAACCAGGGTTCGAACATCCTTTCGAATCAGGGTGGAACGTCCATCCACCCGGTGCATCTCTCCATT
>JAOZUK010000041.1 GCA_029938715.1 Bacteroidales bacterium
ATTATTAAGTAGCGAGAGGGTGACTTGAACACCCGACCTCATGATTATGAATCATGCGCTCTAACCACCTGAGCTACCTCGCCGTCGCTTTCGGGCTGCAAATATATAATTTTTTTGAGATTACAGCAATAAGAGTTTCGACTCTTGAACATGATTGGTGCGCCAGTGTTACTATTAGTATCATCGTTTTTTCATAACTTACAGGAAAGAGCCATAACAGGAGTATTTAAATGGGATCAGGATTTGAGGAATTAAATACCACATTGCAGATATTAGTCTACCTGGGAGTCTTTGGAATCGTTGCTGTGGCTGCAGGAAGGATTGCAGGTGTTTTTCAAAAATTAAAGCTACCCTTGATTACTGGTTTTCTTGTGATTGGCCTGGTATCGGGTCCTGAGATCCTGGGTATAATCGATGCGGAAGCACTTCCAAAACTCAATTTCCTGAATGATATAGCCCTTGCATTTATTGCTTTTGCGGTAGGTACAGAGCTCTATTTGAATGAGTTGCGAAGCAGAATGAAGAGCATTATCTCCATGACCATTACTCAGATAATCGTCACCTTTATAATTGTGACCTTAACCATGTACATGCTCACGGATGTGATACCCTTCTTCGAAGGAATGAAGCTGGCTGCAAAAATTGTCATAGCCATGCTGGCAGGTACCATTGCCATAGCAAGATCACCGGCCTCAGCCATAGCCATTATCAATGAACTTCGGGCCAGGGGGCCCTTTACCCAGACCGCAATCGGTGTGACCGTAGTTAAAGATTTTGGTGTTATTGTCTTTTTTGCGGTTATTTTCACCTTGTCAAAATCAATGATCCAGGAGGCTGAGTTCAGGATGATATATATTGCTCAGGTACTTGTTGAGCTTATCTTGGCTTTTGGAATTGGATTCCTGGTCTGGTTGATACTCAGGCTGGTCCTGTCAATTAAAGGGGCTCTTTTACTTAAGAAACTGCTGGTTTTGCTTGTGGGATTCCTGGTATACGGGTTTACGCATTTAACTGCCGACCAGTCCTACCTCTATATGGGACTCGAAATACATATAGAGCCTTTACTAATATGCATTATCGGTAGTTTTCTAGTGACCAATTATTCGGTTTACAAGAATGATTTTGTGAGAATAGTAAAGGAGCTTGGGCCTTATGTGTATATCGTTTTTTTTACCCTCACCGGTGCTCTTATTTCACTGGAAGTAGTCGCTTCTTTATGGTTTGTGACCCTGATTATATTTGGGGCCAGGATCACTTCATTGATGATAGCCGGATATGCCGGCAGTACCTTAGCTGGGGATTCAGCTCTGTATCGAAGGATATCCTGGATGCCTTATGTGACTCAGGCCGGGGTGGGAGTCGGACTGGCCACAATCATAGCGACTGAGTATTCTGGTTGGGGAGGGGAGTTTGCCACGATCATGATCTCTGTAATCATATTGAACCAGATTGTGGGTCCGCCTCTGTTTAAATGGGCCTTGCACCTGGTGGGAGAGGTTCATGTGAAATCAGATGGCTCCTTTGAAGTAGAAAGAAAGATCCTGATCTTTGGATGGGAAAACCAATCCACAGCCCTGGCGAATCAGCTGCAAAAGCAGAACTGGAAGGTGGAATTTGTAGTGACAAATCCTTCAGACGAGATTCTGGCGAACGATGAATTCGTTGTACACGAATATTTTGGATCTGACCACCTTTCACTAAGGAAATTTAGTGCAGAAACAGCAGACACTATCATTTGTCTTCTTTCGGATGAGGAGAATTATATCATTTGCGAAACCGCCTATGAACATTTTGGCACCAAGCATCTGATTGTAAGATTGAATGATCGGGAGTACTATAAGAAATTTCATAAAATTGGAGTGATGGTGATAGATCCTCCCACTGCCATGGTCGCATTGATGGAGCATTTTGTAAGATCTCCCATTGCCACATCACTACTTCTGGGGATGGACGAATCGCAGGATTCCATTGATATTGAACTGCGAAATTCAAATTTCCATGGATTGACACTTCGTGATCTGAGGTTACCTTCCGATGTAATTATCCTGGCGGTTACAAGGGGCGACCATCCCATTATTTCCCATGGCTATACCCGCTTGCGATTGGGCGATATCGTAACCCTGGTAGGTTCCAATGCAAGTCTGGATAAGGTGAGACTAAATCTCCAGGGGTACTAGATTCATAACAGTTCAAATTAAAAAGTCAAGGCATCATAACGAAGTCTGAATAACCAAATAGTCTTCATCTTTATATTTCAATGTCAAATAAATTCCTTATTTTATGATTATGATAACCAATTTTACGATAATGAAAAAAGCAAAATTTACACTATTCCTTTCCCTGATTTCATGCCTGGCGGGATCAGTGGCCAATAGCCAAAACATAACTCCCAAAGAGGTAAATTCGAAAATAGTTAAATCCTGGTCAGCAACAGAAGTAGGCACACCCGGTGAAGCATTGTTTCCGAAAAAGAATAAGGAAATAATGGATTTCAGAGCAGATGGATCGCTTCATATTCAACAAGAGTCGAAAATGACTGGTACCATGACTATAGAGGCTAAATGGCATTTTGATGAGAAAATGCAGCGATTGATCATGACCATTGAAATGGGTGACAAAAAGGAAGAGCAAAGCATAGAAATTATAGAACTAACGGATACCCGATTGGTATTAATGTCACCGAGAAAACAGACGGCATATATTCCGTCTGATATGGTTATTGAAGATACTCCGACAGCAGTTGAGGTAAGCTCAGGTGGTGAGTCGACCGGTAATATCATGGATCCAACGATCTGGACCGGCCGCTTGGATTATAATACTGTTTTAGTTGGAGATGATGATGGTGATATTGAAGAAAAAGTGAGTGGTACCATAATACTGAGCATGGTTGATGGCAAAAAAATTATCAATAAATCAGAAAATAGCAAGTCAATTACCTGGACCGTTACAGGTGATATTGAAATAGCAGGAATTACCCGATACGATGCAGAGTGTTCTGATACAAAACTTTCCGGTGAAATCACCTTTCAAAATGGAGGGATGATGGTGGAGATTTATGAGCCGGAATACAAAATTTATTTCTTCATTCCCAAATAGTACTGATGCTATATTATTTTGAACTGAATAAATCTCTTTGTTCTTTGATATTTTGATTGAACTTTTCGCCCCTTGAAATGGTTGAAGAAGATATGCTAAAAAGAAAAACAAACAGATACACTGCTTTAAGAGTTCTAACAATTGGGTTTGTGCTAATATCGGCTGTTTCGTGCAGTCATAAATACAATTCCAATGAACTTGACCTCTCCTTTTATCAGTGGAATATGTGGGCCGGTGACCTGGTATCTGGGCATGACATAACATCTGAACCGGCTCCGCCAGGGTGTGGATGGGAAGAATTTAACCGTGGAGTGGGTAAACTGGTCAGGATTCCGGCCACCTTTGATACCCATTTTTCAGAAATGGAGAATAGGGGTGTTTTATGGTATCACTGCAGGTTTACACTACCCGAATTGTGGGAAGCAAGGACCATTCACCTGGCATTTGAAGGTGCCGGACCTGGCGTAGATCTATTCCTCAATGAGAAACTGGTGGAATCTCACATGGGAAACGATACTTCATTTGAAATAAATATCTCAGAGCAAGTTTACTACACCCGGGACAACCATCTGGCCATTAAAGTAACTGACACTGAACCCGGATCAAATCCGGGTGCTTTTGGCATTATGGGAAAGATCGTAGTGACGTCGAGTGAGAAGGGATCACCATAGACAGAGTAGTTAAAATATCAGATATGGGTAAAATATTAGCAAGAATCGCTGAAGGTAGGGTGCTTATTTCGGATGGCGCCTGGGGAACATTCTTACATCAAAAAGGATTGAAGGTTCAGGAGTGTCCCGAATCCTGGAATGTAGAGCATCCGGACAAGGTACTGGAGATTGCAAAAAGTTATGTGGATGCAGGTGCCGATATTATTTTGACCAACAGCTTTGGAGGCAGCCCCTTTAAACTGGATGGATATGGATTAATGGAGAAGACCAGAGAACTCAACAGAGCAGCAGCTGAAATATCAAAAAGAGCCGCAGGGGAAAAGAGTTTAGTGCTTGGCTCCATTGGTCCCACAGGCAAGATGGTGATGATGGGCGAAATCCCGGAGGAGGAATTAATGGCGGGATTCGAGGAACAGGTTGGCGGACTTGTAGAAGGAGGGGTGGATGGAATTGTGATTGAAACCATGTCCGACCTGGAGGAGGCAAGGGTGGCCATTTTAGCTGCTAAAAATGTCAGTAATATGGATGTTGCCTGCACATTTACTTTCTCACGGACCCAGACGGGAGCCTACATGACCATGATGGGAGTCGGAATCAAAGAGTTTATGGAGATGGCCGTTTCAGCCGGAGCAGATATCATTGGAGCCAATTGTGGCAACGGTACAGCAGGGATGATTGAGATTGTTAAGGAGATCCGGAAGATTAATCCCGAAATACCTGTCCTGGTGCATGCCAATGCAGGTTTACCTCAATACCAGGATGGGGAGACTGTATTCCCTGAAACCCCTGGTGAAATGGCTCCGCAGATGAAGGACCTGGTTGCTGCCGGAGCTAACATTGTAGGAGGATGCTGTGGCACTACCCCTGAACATATCAGCTACATCTCAAAACTCTTTAACTCGGGCCCTTTATAGATCACATTGAAATAGCATTCGGGAATTTGGCGTTTTGCCATAGGGTATAAGTTGTGTTGTGCATCATATATAAAGTGCATAATCCATAAAAGAGTGTATATTTCAAACTTAAAACCGATAATCATGAGATCATTAACTATGATGGCATTTTGTATGCTTGCTGTGATTAGTTCGTTTGCCCAGACCAGGGTAGTTAAAGGGAAACTGACTACTTTTAACAATTACCCGGTCAAAAATGTGACGGTAGAATCCAAAAAGGCGGGATCTACAGTAATGACAGATTCCCTGGGCCAGTTTGAGCTGGTTTGTAATGAGAAGGATGTGATACGGATTAAAAATGATGTATTCGAAGCCATGAGTAAAAAGGTATCTGTAGATGACGAATATGTAACGGCCAACCTGATTTTCAGGGATTCCAAGAAGAACAGGAACATCGCCACTGGAATGGGGTATATATCTGAAGAAAACCTGACCTTTGCTCTTTCACATATGTCATATGAAAATAATGATTTTTGCAGTTACACTGATGTATTTACCCTTGTTACCGGGAAATTTTCGAGTGTTCAGATCAAAGCCAGTGAGATGGGTGGACAGGGAATATTTGTAAGGGGACAGAAATCCCTCTACGGTAATAATGAGGCCATCTATGTGGTGGATGGAGTGAGGGTGGCAGATATTTCATTTGTAAACCCATGCGACATGGCTACCATTGATATCCTGAAAGATGGTGGCGCTGCACTATATGGATCTCAGGCAGCCAATGGAGTGGTAGTTATAGAGACCAAAGGATATAAACAGCAGATGGGAGAAAATAATTAGCACTTATGACAAAACGAATCATTCTCTTTCTGGGAACAATGGTTCTTTTTTCTTCAATATATGCTCAAACCAGGGTGGTGTATGGAAAACTAACTGCATATAATAAATATCCGGTCCAGAATATTGAGGTCAAGTCCAAAAAGAGCAAGGCCATGGTGAAATCGGATAGCCTGGGTATGTTTAGTATTGTGACCATGGAAAAGGACAAGATTGTTATCAAACCCAGAGCATTCAAAAGCTTGATCCGAAAGGTAGATGCTGATACAGACACCCTGTTCATTAACCTTCTTTTTATCGATACAAAAGCAAATCGTGAGTTGGCCATAGGTTATGGCTATATCAGTCAGCAGGATTTGAATTTTGCAGTAAATCACCTGGAGCAGGAGAACAATGAGTTTTGCAACTTCACCAATATTTTCGATCTGATACAAGGGCGTTTCCCTGGAGTAACAGTACAACGTACCGGCACAGGTGGTGCCGTTTATATTCGGGGCCGCACTTCAGTAAATATGTCAAACGAAGCCCTCTATGTGGTTGATGGAGGACCCACCTTAAATATCGAATACATTCATCCCTGTGATATCAGGTCCATTGATGTGTTGAAAGATGCAAGTGCTTCCATCTATGGAACCCGGGGATCCAATGGGGTGGTGATCATTGAAACAAAAAGGGGGAACGATTAGGGATATTGCATGGTTTAGAAACCATCTTCAATGGTAGTCTAAATAGTGCTTTCATTCTAAAATTTAGTTACTTTAGGGCTGTTCAATTCAACCCTCATCTCTATGTTAAGGCGATCTCTACTACTTTTGCAGGTAATTGTTATTACAGGAATTTCTTCATGCAATCCAGTCAAAAAACTTATTAATTCTGATGATGTACTGCACTGGGAACAGGACATTCAAGTATTTGATTCTCTGAATGCAACGGAAGAATCAGATGAGAATACCTTACTGGTGACCGGAAGCTCCAGCATCAGGCTCTGGGATAACATCCATAAAGATTTGGCCCCGTTTGATGTAATGCAGCGGGGATATGGCGGTGCAAAACTGACAGATTTTAACCACTATGCCGATCGGATCATCAAGCCCCAACAATTCAAGGGTATCCTGATCTTTGTGGCCAATGACATTGCCGGAGGTGATCGCGACAAGAGCCCCAAGGAGGTGATTCAGCTCTATAAAAGCCTTGTAAAACAAATAAGGGAAAGAAATCCCAATACACCGGTATTCTGGATTGAAGTCACACCCACCCCCAGCCGCTGGCATGTGATCGGGGAGATCAGGGAGGCTGGAGAGCTCATTAAGGATTACTGTGAAAAAAACGAGGACCTCTATTTCATAGATACTTACGATCGGTTTGCTTCTGCTGGTGGTGAGCCCGATCCCGGGCTGTTCAGGGACGATATGCTCCATCTGAACGCAGAGGGATATGAGTTGTGGACCGGAATTATCCTTAGTGCCCTGGAGGAGGAGGGGATTAAGCCTTAATACAAAGTCTTCCTATGGACAAACCAAGAACACTTCTCACCTACCATGATCTTACTGTGGAGGTGGAATCCACACCGGGTGAGGAGATCATAGAGCATATGCATAATACAGTGATGGGTCAGCCAGGCAGCTTTCGGTATCAGCACACCACCCTGATCGATCGCCTGATGACGCCCGGGGAGAACTATTTTCTGTATCTCCGGAAGTCGGGAAAAATGGTGGGATCAGGCGGATTTTGCGGAAAACCGGCTCAAACTGATGGAGTGGTTCACGACAGCTGGCTGATTCGCTATTTCTCAATCAAGGCTCCCTTGCGATCAGTTCCGAAAAAACGAAAGGAGAAGGCCGATCTGAAGGATGAAAATAAGCGCAGTACGGTGTTGGGGCGTTTTATTCAACCCATAATTGCTGAGCCTTCACAGCTAAGGGAAGGGGATCAAAATAAAGATCGGCCCTCAATTATCTATGCCATCATTGAGCAGAAGAACCTGCGCTCCATGAATTTCAGTGCGCAGATGGGATTGGAGACAATTGGGGAGATGGCCGGTTTCAGCTTTAGCAGACTCACTCCAAAGAGATCTTTGAGAGTGGAAAGGTTGCCGGAAAATGAACAGGCAGGTATGCTCTCATTGCTTAAGGAGTACTATAGTGACCATACGCTTTTTTTTACGGATCCCCTGTTTAAGAACAACGATTACTATGTGATTCGTCACAACGGTAGAGTAGTTGCAGGTATTCAGATCTACCTGGTGACCTGGAAGATTGTGGATTTTGGAAGTAAAACCGCCAACCGGCTTATCAGGATCCTGACCAGAATCCCCTGGGTCAGAAAACGCATCACACCGGAAGAGTTACAGCTTCTGGCTTTTGACGGCATCTATTGTGCACCAGGCTACGAATCGCACCTGTACGAATTAATGGAAGGTGTACTGGCTCATACCAATCGTTACCTGGCTATGGTGATGGTAGATATGAGTTCTCCGATCTACACTATTTTCGAAAACAGGAAGAAGCTTGGAATACTACACAAAATGCTTGGTACCTTTCTGGCAGATATCAGAGTGCGGTTTATTAATATGCCAGAGGAAACCCGACAATATTTCCTGGATCATCCTACTTATATTCCCACTTACGATAATTCATGACCCTGAAAATGACGGTATCTACGAAGATTGACGATTTCATCATACGCAAAGCAGAAAAAGCGGATGTCGCACTGGTGTTGGATTTCATTAAAAAACTGGCAGTTTATGAACGCCTCTCACATGAGGTAGTGGCCACAGAGGAGCAGCTGGTAAAATACCTCTTCAGTGAGGAGCGGGTGGCCAAAGTGGTTATTGGCTATTATCAGGATAATCCGGTGGGATTCGCTCTCTACTTCTATAACTTCTCCACATTCCTGGGAAAACCGGGCATCTACCTGGAGGATCTCTATGTTCTTGAGGAGCAAAGGGGGAGAGGTTTTGGGAAGGCATTGCTTGCATACCTGGCTAAGCTTGCCGTGGAGAAGGATTGTGGCCGGCTCGAATGGGCAGTGTTGGATTGGAACGAACCCTCCATTGAGTTTTATAAATCACTGGGAGCCAATATAATGAATGAATGGCTGGTAAACCGGTTAACAGGTGAAGGATTGTTAAAGCTGTCCGAGCAATTTTAATATTAAAAGATTTAATCTATTTTACGGCCACTCATCAATCAACATTGCATGGATATTGTTGTAAAACCTGTCTCCACCAGACAGGACATGAGAAAATTCATTCACCTTCCTGCTAAGATTCATAAGGGGCATAAAAACTGGATTCCTCCCCTCTATTCTGATGAGTGGGACTTTTTCAACTCAAAGAAGAATAAGTCTTTTGAATACAGCAGTGTGATTATGTTGCTGGCTTATCATGGCCGTAAAGTGGTGGGACGTATCACGGGGATTATTAACCACAAGTACAATAAAACGCATGGAGAGCGAAATGGCCGTTTCAATTATCTGGAAACCTGGGACGACAGAGCGGTGATAGAGGTACTCATTCAGCATGTGGAGGATTGGGCCCGGAAGGAAGGAATGGAGCGGATGGTGGGACCGCTGGCATTTTCGGACAAGGATCCGCAGGGATATTTGATCCAGGGATTTGATGAGCCCATCTCCATTGCCACCCACTGTAATTACAAGTACCTGATTGATCACCTGGAAGCACTGGGGTACCAGAAGGATATTGACCTGGTGGTTTATAAGATTCTGATTCCGGATCATGAACTGAAGTTACACAGGCTTGTCACCGAACGTGCATTTCAGAATAATCCTAATTTAAAACTGCTGGAGTTTACCCGGCGCAAAGACCTGAAGCCATGGATCAGACCAGTTTTCGCACTGATTAATGAGACCTTTACGGAGATTTATGGTTTTATGCCATTTACCCTGGAGGAGATGGATGATTTTGCAAATCGCTATCTGCTGATTATGGATCCCCGTCTGATCAAAGTGGTTTTGGATGAGAAACAGGATCCGGTGGCATTTGTCATAGCCATGCCCGACATCAGTAAAGGAATCAAACGGTCCAGGGGGTACATTCTTCCCATTGGGATTCTTCATATTCTTATTGCCGGACGACGAACCAAACAATTGAACCTGTTGCTGGGTGCTGTACATCCCGACTACCAGAACAGGGGACTGGATATTGTGGTGGGAGCCGCTGTTTTGGAATCGGCCAGGAAACAGAAAATGAAGTTCGTGGACAGCCACCTGGAGATGGAAACCAATAACAGGGTGCGGGCTGAGATGGAGCATATGGATGGAAAAATCTATAAAACCTACCGGGTATTTGGGAAATCTCTGTGAATATTTTGATTTCTTACTGGAAGCACCTACTTTTGCTCCATATTCTACGGAAAACATGAGGATTATTGGAAATATAACTGTGACCCCATTCCCGCTGTTCTAAAGCGGGTCCATCACTCTGTTTCTTTTCTCTAACCAGTAATTCTCAATTCAATGTCACATATAAGTATCAAATCCAGATTTTCAAAATCTTCCATGCGTGAATTTTTCCAGGATTTACGTGAGGCTATTGGCGGTTCGGAACGTGATTTCACTAAAATACCTTTAAGTAAAGCCATCATTTTACTCAGTATTCCCATGGTCCTGGAGATGATCATGGAATCGGTTTTTGCGCTTGTGGATATCTTTTTTGTATCCCGACTTGGTGCAAACGCTGTTGCTACTGTGGGCATCACCGAATCGCTGATGACCATTATCTATGCCATCGGGATTGGACTCAGTGTGGGAACCACTGCCCTGGTCTCACGCCGGATAGGGGAAAAGAGGCCGGAAGAGGCCTCGGTGGCTGCAGTTCAGGCCATTTTTGCTGGTATTGTTGTATCGCTTCTATTCTCAGCAGTTGGTATATTCTTTGCAAAAGACCTGTTGAGACTGATGGGAGCCTCCCCTGAAACTGTAGAGATGGGGTATATGTATCCGACCATAATGCTGGGAGGAAACATGGTGATTATGCTTCTGTTTATTATTAATGCTGTGTTCCGAAGCAGTGGCGATGCAGCCATCTCCATGAGAGTACTCTGGTTTGCCAATATTCTTAATATCATCCTTGATCCTCTGCTGATCTTTGGAGTTGGCCCTTTCCCCGAACTGGGGATTAAAGGGGCTGCTGTGGCTACCAACATTGGACGGGGCGTGGCTGTGATCTACCAGCTCTACCTGCTTGGAAAGGGAAATCACAGGGTGAAAGTGAGGGCGGACCAGGTGGTGATCCGAATCAAGGAAGTTTTAAAATTGGTTAAACTATCCCTTGGAGCTATTGGTCAGTATATCATCGCCACTTCCTCATGGATCTTCCTGGTTTGGGTAGTAACCGGATTGGGAGAGGAGGTAGTGGCTGGTTATACCATCGCCATCCGCATCATCTTGTTTGCGTTGTTGCCCGCATGGGGACTGGCCAATGCAGCTGCCACACTGGTGGGCCAGAACCTGGGTGCAAATCAGCCCGACAGGGCCGAGCGATCGGCCTGGATTGTTGGCATCGCAAATATGATTTTCCTTGGACTGGCATCGATTGTTTTCATAGCCATTCCAGATACTTTTATTGGATTCTTTATCGATTCGGCAAAGGAACCCGTGGTGATGAGCAGCGGGGTCACCTGCCTTCGGGTGGTAAGTTTTGGTTTCATGGTATATGCGCTGGGACAGGTGATGGTCAACTCCATCAATGGAGCCGGTGATACTGCCACCCCGGTTTGGATCAACCTCATCGCCTTTTGGCTCATGGAGATCCCCCTGGCCTACGTTTTTACCAATGTGATGGACCTGCATATTCGTGGGGTTTGTTATGCCATTTTAATTGCCGACACAGCACTTACCTTCATTGCCATCGCAGTATTCCGCCGTGGAAAGTGGAAGTTGCAAAAAGTGTAAAGTATGCAAGTGTAAAGTATAAAGTATGCAAGTGTGCAAGTAGAAAGTATGCAAGTAGAAAGTTAAAAGTATGGGAGGCCGATTGCAAAAATGTGACCGGCTTTTCTCTTTCTATGATAATTTGTAACTTGCAACAGATATGAATCCTAACGTTGCACATATCAACCTTTACCACTCCTACGGAATTGGTCTTTACGAGTGCTGGATGTTCTATCATTAGTGCCACCATCCACCATTCCCCATCCCCCATCCACTTTTCACTATTCATTAAGTTCTGAGCATTAACACGATGGTAACCATTTTTGATATCAAACGCTTTGCGGTTCATGACGGGCCAGGAATTCGGACCACGGTATTCCTGAAGGGGTGTCCTTTGCGTTGCTGGTGGTGTCACAATCCTGAAAGTCAGGCCAGAGAACCTGTTACGATAGATATTGAGAGAAAGGTGAATGGGAGAAGTGTAGCCGGAAAGAAAACCTATGGGGAGCAGATGGAGACAGGTGCAATAATTGAGACCCTTCTGAGGGATCGTCATTTTTATGAAGAGTCGGGTGGGGGAGTCACCTTTTCGGGCGGAGAACCGCTGATGCAATCAAGTGAACTGGTTGAACTTCTTGAAGCCTCCAAGCTAAACGGGCTTCATACCGCAGTGGATACAAGTGGTTTTGCAAAAAGGGAGCAATTTGAAAGGATTTTGGGTACTACGGATCTATTTCTGTACGACCTCAAGCACATGGATCCGGAACTACATAAAAAGTATACCGGTGTGGACAATGGACTTATCCATGCGAATGCTGACTATTTGATAGAGAATGGAGCCAGTTTGATCTTCAGGATTCCTGTGATCCCTGAAGTAAATACATCCCGGGAAGAGGTGGCCCGGATGATTGCGTTTCTGAAGGAACGTAAGGAATCTATTACTGAGGTTCACCTGCTTCCCTATCACCGCATTGCTGAGAATAAGTACTTCAGATTAAGGATGAAGCAACAGATGCATGAAGCAAAGGAGCCCGACCAGACTTTTCTGGAGCTATTAAAAAAAGAATTTGAAAAGAGCGGACTGGAGGTAGTCATTGGCGGATAGTCCATTGATCACCTCATTGAAAAATATTGGAAATGACAGAACGTATTAAGAGATTACGAGAGGAGAGCCTGAAAGCAATTAACCAGCTTTCGGCTGAGCGCGGACTACTGGTTACTCAGTTTTATGAGGGATTGTCAGCCACGCAATACTCCATACCTGTTCAGCGGGCAAAAGCTTTTGAGTACATATTGCAGCATAAAGCCATCTGCATCAACGAGGGTGAGCTGATCATTGGGGAACGTGGCCCGGCTCCTAAAGCTACACCTACCTATCCGGAGATTAACCTGCACTCGCTAAAGGATCTGGATATCCTGGACAACAGGAAGAAGGTCTCCTTTAAGGTGGACCAGGAAACCCGCAAGGCTTATGAAGAGATAATTATTCCTTACTGGACAGGGAAAACCAACCGCGAGAGGGTTTTTAGTAACGTGGATCACAAGTGGCTGGACGCTTATGAGGCAGGCGTGTTCACCGAATTCCAGGAGCAGCGTGCTCCGGGACACACCGTACTGGGAAGTAAAATCTACCGGCAGGGCATGAATGAGATTATCGGAGAAGTAGGGGAGGCCATTGAAAAACTTGACTTTCTGAATGACCCGGAGGCCTACGACAAGAGAGAAGAGTTAAACGCGATGGAGATTACAGCAAGGGCTATCATTATGTATGCAGAAAGGCATGCGGATCGGTTGGATGAATTGGCAAGCCGGGAGTTAGATTCTGAACGTAAGGAGGAGTTGCAAGAAATGGCCGCAATCTGTAGAAAGATTCCTGCAAATGCTCCATCGAGTATGCATGAGGCACTCCAATACTATTGGTTTATACATCTTGGAGTCATTACAGAACTGAATCCCTGGGATTCATTCAATCCGGGGCGCCTGGACCAGCATCTTTTTCCCTTTTATACAGATGATTTGAACTCGGGCAGATTAACCAGGGAGGCTGCTGTGGAACTGCTTCAATCTTTCTGGATAAAATTTAACAACCACCCCTCACCGCCCAAGGTGGGTGTGACCGCTGAAGAGAGCAATACCTATACCGACTTTTGCCTGATCAACGTGGGGGGATTGAAAGCCGATGGATCTAATGCAGTCAATGAACTCAGTTTTGTCATACTGGATGTGATTGAAGAGATGCGTCTGCTTCAGCCTTCATCCATGGTACAGATCAGCAAGAAGAATCCGGACAGCTTTGTGGAGCGTACGGTAAAAATCGTGAAGACCGGATTTGGACAGCCCTCCATTTTCAATACAGACGCCATTGTTCAGGAACTGGTGAGGCAGGGTAAGAGTCTGGAGGATGCTCGCAACGGAGGGGCTTCCGGCTGCGTGGAGAGTGGTGCTTTTGGTACAGAAGCTTACATCCTCACCGGCTACTTTAACCTGGTGAAGGTATTGGAAGTGACCTTGCACAATGGTGTGGATCCTCTTACAGGAAAACAGATAGGGATAAAGTCGGGCGATGTGAAAACCATGGAATCGTTTGAGGATTTCCTGGCGGCCTTCTCCAGGCAGTTGAATCACTTTATCGATATCAAAATTACCGGAAACAACCTGATTGAACGCATTTTCAGTACACATTTGCCAGTTCCCTTTCTTTCTCTTCTGATTGATGATTGCATTGCCAATGGCAAGGATTACAACTGCGGGGGAGCCAGGTATAACACCAGTTATATCCAGGGGGTTGGGCTGGGTTCCATTACCGATATGCTTGCGGCCATTGAGACACATGTATTTAGCAGGCAGAACATTACCATGGAAACTTTTTTAAAGGTTATAGCGGACAATTATGAAGGACACGATGAATTGCGGGCCGAGCTCCTCTATGATACTCCCAAGTATGGGAATGATGACGACAGGGCCGATCAGCATGCCAGCTGGGTATTTGATGCATTTTATGAGGCAGTAAACGGACGAAAGAGTCCGCGTGGTGCCACCTATCGGATCAATATGCTTCCCACCACCAGTCATGTCTATTTTGGCAAGGTGCTTGGGGCCACCACCGATGGCCGACTGGCTCATGAACCCCTATCTGAGGGAATCTCACCATTCCAGGGAATGGACAGGCTGGGGCCCACTGCCGTTTTGAACTCTGCTCTTAAGATCGACCACCTGAAAACCGGGGGAACCCTGCTCAACCAGAAGTTCACTCCTGATTTCTTCAAGGACGATCGCAGCATTCAAAAAGTGACCCAGCTGATCCGTAGCTATTTCAGGATGGATGGCCATCACATTCAATTCAATGTGGTTTCGGCCCATACGTTGCGCGATGCTCAGAAGAATCCCGAGAAGTACCAGGATTTGATTGTACGTGTGGCCGGGTACAGTGACTATTTCAATGACCTTGGGCCAGAACTTCAGGAGGAGATCATACGTCGTACCGAACATAGTAGTACATAGTGGGTAGCGCACAGTAAGTAATACAGAGTACTGAGTACTGAGTACTTTTTACTAATTTAGTGGGATGAACAGAATTCTGATTTTTCTGCTGGCTTTGTTTGCAGTCAGTGGTTGTACCAGCAAGGCTGACCGTACCATCGGTGAGATCAATATCCTGCTGGATTCATTGCAGATCCAATACGCCCCCGATACCCGCATTGCACTGTGGGATTTTACGCTTTCCGGAGCTGAAGGTGTGGTTGTTCTTTCTGGAGAAGTGGATCAAAAATCGGCTTATAAGGCTGTAGTAAAGGCCATTGATCAGAATTTTCCGGAGGTAGATAATCAACTGGTATTGTTGCCCGAGAATGGGGATGGAAACCTGGTCAATGGATTGGTTAACAACTCAGTAGCGAATTTCAGGGCTGGTAGAAGCAGCCGGACCGAGCTGGTGACACAGGCTCTGCTGGGTTCCCCGGTAAGGATCTTAAAGGAGGAAGAGGGTTGGTACCTGGTTCAAATATCCAACAGCTACCTGGGATGGGTAAATAAGTCAGAAGTCAGACCATTGGAACGGACCCGTCTGGATAGCTTCAGGATGGCACAAAAGGTTTTTTTCAACAGACAGTATGGAGTATCTTATTCTGAACCGGATGAGGCTTCCATGCCAGTATCCGACCTTGTTATAGGTTGTATGTTGCCCGTTGCTGGAAGTGAATCAGGATTTTATAAAGTCTGGTATCCCGATGGGCGAGAGGCCTGGGTAAAGCAGAGCGAGGTTGTTCTTGCAACTCATATATTCAATAAGAGCCTTTCCGGTGAGGGAATGGTTGAAGCTGTCCTTAAATTCAATGGCATTCCATACCTGTGGGGAGGGGCTTCATCAAAGGCCATCGATTGCAGCGGACTTACCTCCAATGTGTTTTTTATGAATGGAGCGCTACTGCCCAGGGATGCAGATCAGCAATCATTTTGTGGAAGGGAGATCACTACAGAATATGTTTCTGAAGATTTAGTGCCGGGCGACCTGCTCTTCTTTGGTAGAAGAGCCACTGACACCCGGCCCGAATCTGTGACCCATGTGGCCTTCTACATTGGCGACAGCGAGTTTATCCATGCGGCGGGATACCGCGACAGGGTAAGCATCAACAGCATAGACTCTGCCCGTGATAATTACATTTCCACCTATCCTGAGATCTTTATCAGATCGGTCAGGTTCATTGGGGAGGAAGGCACCGGATTTGAGTCTATAACCGAAAATAGATTCTATAAAGAAATCATCAATACTACTGAATGAAAACCGGAAGAAGAACCTTTATAAAGGGCATTGGAGCAGCATCTGTTATGGCGTCAATCCCAGTCCTGACTCATGGTAGCAACCCATCGGTATCTGGTGGTGTCCCATCGGTTCCAGGTAGCAGCAGGATGAAGCTGAGTTACTGGACCTACAACCTGCAGTTAAGGCATACCTTTACCGTATCGGGATTCTCCAGAAATACCACACCTGTCGTTTTGACTGAGATTGAATTTGAAGGTTTCACCGGCTATGGAGAGGCTTCCATGCCCCCCTATCTTGGCGAGTCGCAGGAGTCGGTCATTACATTTCTGAAAAAGGTGGACCTGGGACAGTTCAGAGATCCTTTCCTGCTGGATGATATCCTCGAATATGTGGATTCGGTGGATGAGGCCAACAGGGCTGCCAAAGCCTGTATCGACATTGCACTTCACGACCTGATTGGTAAGATGGTGGGCCAACCCCTTCATAAGCTGTGGGGGCTCAATCCCCAGGATACCCCCATGACCTCCTTCACCATTGGGATTGATACTCCTGAAGTGGTTAAACTGAAGACCGAAGAGGCTGCCCGTTTTAAAGTTTTAAAGGTGAAGCTGGGTGGGGGCAACGACCGGGAGATGATTGAAACCGTAAGGTCGGTGACCGATGTGCCCATCTATGTGGATGTGAACCAGGGTTGGAAGGACAAACATAAAGCACTGGAGATGGTCCATTGGTTAAAAGAGCAGGGTATTGAGTTTGTGGAGCAGCCGCTTCCCAAAACGCAGGTGGATGATATGGCTTGGCTTACTGAGAACAGTCCCTTACCCATCATAGCAGATGAAGCTTTCCAGCGTCTGGCCGATGTGGCTGCTTTTAAAGGAATCTACTCGGGGATTAATATTAAACTGATGAAGAGTACCGGGCTCAGAGAGGCCCATAAAATGATCACAGTGGCACGGGCCCTTGATATGCATGTGATGATCGGTTGCATGACTGAGACATCCTGTGCGGTATCGGCTGCCGCCCAGCTTTCACCTCTGGTGGATTGGGCCGATCTGGATGGGAATCTGTTGATCAGTAATGATATTTATGAAGGGGTAGAGGTGATCGATGGAAAAGTTACCCTCAATGAACTTCCCGGTATCGGGATAAAAAAACTATAGAGCCGGATGATTGACAGAAGATCGTTTATCAGAAAATCGGGCGCAGCTGCTGCACTATCAGTTGGTACAGCTGCAGGATTGCGAGCTGGAATTCCAGGAGTAGAAGGAGCGAGCTATCCGGTTTCAAAACCAAGAATTCTCCCCCGGGCTTTAAAAAAAGGTGATTTGATCGGGCTGGTCACTCCGGGGAGTCCCATCACCGGGGAGCAGTTGGAGGAAGCCGTTGAGAAGTTGGAAAACCTGGGTTTCAGGACCTATTATAAGGAGTCGGTCCTGTCTGAATACGGTTATCTGGCCGGTCGGGATCAGGAGAGGGCCGACGAGCTGATGCATATGTTTACCAATGAGGAGGTAAAGGGCATCTGGTGTGTAAGGGGCGGATATGGATCCATACGAATTCTGAGTCGGCTCGACTATGAGAAAATTGAGCAAAATCCCAAAGTATTTATCGGGTACAGTGATATTACAGCGCTCCTGACCACCATTTATGAACAGACCGGAATGGTCACCTACCATGGTCCGGTGGGGACCTCCGAATTCAATAAGTTCACCGTAAAGTCCCTTGAAGAGGTCATTATGGATCCGGGCCAGAAATACCGATACCCCTACAAACGTGATAAGGATACGGTCGATAATCCGGAATATGACCGCTATACCATCCATGGAGGAGAGGCTGAAGGCCTGCTGATTGGGGGCAACATCAGTGTACTGGACTCCATGATTGGAAGTAATTTTGAACCAAACTTCGAGAATAAAATTGTATATCTTGAGGAGATTGAAGAGAAGACCTACAGGTTGGATAAGATGTTGTTTCACCTGTTGGAGGCAACCAATCTGAAGCTTGCGGCTGGAATTGCCATGGGTGTTATGGGAGGTTGCAACATCAATGATGAACCCAGGCTCACACTCAAGCAGGCCATCCGGGACCTGATGGAACCTCTGGATATGCCGGCCTCATACGGCCTCTCGTTCGGACATATTGAAAAGATTATTACCATACCCAATGGTATAAGGGCCCGACTCAATGCAGACAGGAATTTCCTTAAACTACTTGAAAAAACGGTGGAGGTATGGTGAATGATTTTGGAATCCTCTCGGTGTTGCCGCCTTTGCTGGCAATTATCCTGGCCCTAAAAACCAGGCAGGTCTATATTTCCCTGGTGGTAGGGATCTGGTTGGGCTGGTTGATTATCAGCGATTGGAATATTCTGCAGGGCACAATTGCCACCCTGGAAGGATTTGTGGAGGTGTTTAAATCTCCCGGGAATACCAGAACCATCATGTTCAGTGCACTGGTGGGAGCCCTGTTAATATTTATCCAATATTCGGGAGGTGTGCAGGGATTTATTCTGGGAATGGAGAAGTTTCTTCTGAGGGTGGAGAAGAAGGGAAAAGGCAGAAGCAGAGTGGTTGTAGAGTTGATCGCACTGGCTACAGGGGTGCTTCTGTTTATTGAAACAAGCATTAGTTCATTAACGGTAGGTACCCTTTACCGGCCCGTATTTGACCGGTTAAAGATACCCAGGGAGAAGCTGGCTTATATTGCTGATTCAAGTTCGGCGCCCAGTTCCATCCTGATTCCCTTTAATGCCTGGGGAGCTTTTATCATGGGACTGTTGCTTACACAGGGAATTGAAAATCCGTTCCAGACTATGGTCTCGGCCATGATCTACAATTTTTATCCCATGTTGGCCATTATTATGGTCTTCGTGATTATTGTTTCACGAAAGGATTTTGGTCCCATGGCCAGTGCCGAGAGGCGTACCCGGGAAACCGGACAATTGCTTAACAAAGGGGCCAGACCCATGGTCTCCGATGAGATTACCTCCTGTGAGATGAAGGAGGGCATCAAACCCAGGGCCATTAACATGATTCTACCTCTGGGGGTGATGATTGTGATGATGCTGGTGAGCCTGGCCTATACCGGATGGAACCATGTGGAGGAGGCCTCCTCCTTTATGAACCATCTGGGCAAGGCATTGGGCAAAGGATCGGGATCAGCAGCTGTGCTCTATTCGGTGACCACCTCAATATTGGTGGCCATGATCCTTTATCGTGCCCAGGGAATTATCAAAATCCGTAAAATGGTAGAGCTGATTCTGAAAGGGATCAGTGAATTAATGCCCCTGGCCCTGTTGATGATGCTTGCATTTTCAATCAGCCATGTGTGTAACAACCTGGGAACGGGTGACTACGTGGCCGGGATTACAGAGGAGTGGCTTTCACCTGCACTGTTACCTGCCATTATTTTCATTCTTTCTGCATTCATCGCCTTTTCCACCGGAACCTCATGGGGTACCTTTGCTATCATGATCGCCATCGCACTCCCCATGGCTGAGATACATGGAGCAAACCTATATCTGGTGGTGGCAGCTACCATGGGGGGTGGGGTATTTGGGGATCACTGTTCTCCCATATCCGATACCACCATTATCTCCTCAATGGCATCAGCTTCGGACCACATCGATCATGTGCGGACTCAATTGCCCTATGTCCTGGTTACAGGAGGCCTGACCGTCATATTTTACCTGATACTTGGTTTTATTCTAAGTTGACGTCCGGTATGTTATTGTAATACCTCCTTCTCCATGGAGTCCAGGTATGCCTCATCAAATGAGGCTCCGATACCCGGGCTTTCTCCCAGTATCCATTTCCCGCTGCCTTTATATTCAATTCCATCCTTCACCGGATCTTCGGCCAGCATCAGAGAAGAGTCCATATCAAAGTAGATAATGTTATTCCTGGCTGCCACCAGGTGCATCAGGGCTGTGAGTCCGTAACGCGATTCGGACATGCATCCCACCTGGCATTTTATTCCTGAAGCCTCTGCGATGGCTATGATCTTGAGTGCATTGTTGATTCCTCCGGATTTTGAAAATTTAATATTGAAGTAGTCGCATGCACCCAACCGGGCAAGACGAAAGGCATCGTGATGATCAAAAAGGGATTCATCGGCCATGATGGGAATGGGACTGTTCTCTCTCACTTTGACCTGGTCCCTGTTGTTCCAGTGGGCTATGGGTTCTTCGCAATGTTCGATGTGATATTTATCCAGGGCGTTTAATGTGGCGATGGCGGTAATGGTATCCCAGCCCTGGTTGGCATCAATCCGGATGGGATAGTCCATGCCAACGGCATCACGGATCGCTTTGATCCTGGCCACATCCTCCTTCATTGTTGTGCCCAGCTTGACTTTAATTGCGGGGAATCCTGCTTTTTTGAACTCCAGTGCATCCCTGGCTACCTTATCAGGAGCTCCGATGCTGATGGTCATATCGGTATATATCTCGCGGCTGTTGCTTCCTCCCAGCAACCTGTAGAGAGGCAGATTGGCCCCGTGGGCAGCCAGATCATAAAGGGCCATATCAAAGGCGCTTTTCATGGTATAATTGCCCTTCACAGCCCGGTCTATCTCGGCCAGCCGGTCCTCAATGGCAAACGGATCTTTACCAATAATCAGTTTACCCACTTGTTTTGCCAGTTCGAATACAGTCTCCTGGGTTTCACCAACGATAAATACAAAGGGTGCACACTCACCTGTTCCCGTGAGCCCCGAACTGGTATGTATCCTGATCACCACATTGGTTGCTTCATGAATAATTCCAAGGGAGATGACAAATGGCTCTTTGTAAGGAATATTGAGCTTGATAATTTCAACCTGGTGTATGACACTCTTTTGCATAATCTTAATTTATATAGGTCTTATTTTTTAAATGGTCTGCTACAGGGGTCGCGCCACCATAATGCCTGTGGCAGATTTGCTTTTTACAAGATAGGTTTCCAGGGTAGTTTCGGAAACCACCACCTTTTCGGCCGCACTTGATGCGTGTAATAGGTGCATCCGCCCGGATCTCTTTACCAGGATTCCCACATGGGAGATGGCAATGCCCTTCACCCCTGTAGTAATTCCTACGATATCGCCCTCCTGTAGTTTGCTTTCCACCTCTGCCAGTCTGGACTCAGGTACATAGTACATCTCTCTTTTCGAAATCTCCTTCTCCTGCCGGGCAATCACTTCCACCAAAGGCGGGTTATCTTTTAGTTTCCTGTAACTATCGGGGTGGTTACTCATAAAAGAGATCGGTTTAGAAAGTGGTGTATTTGCAATTTCTTTTGACATGTCTTTAATGAGCCCTTTTTGCTCGTTGTTATGGATCCAGTCACAAAAATAGTGCAATCGGGAAGGGTACCCTTCAATGACTCCATCGCGGTATCTTATCTTCTGTAATTCTGTAGCAAATTGCCCGAAGGATGGATGGGCGCTTTGAATGGTTCCGGCCAGAGCAAGGCAGTATTCTGCATAGGTGGTGCAGTCCATCTCCCGCACATTGATGACCAGCTGTTCCTCTCCGGATTCCAGGGTGTGGGCCACATAGGGCGTTCCCTGAAAGAATTCCCCCGACTTCTGCATAAGTGTGGAGGTCTCGGCTTCGCGGTTCTCCCATAAACTGGTGATAGCCTCTTCAATGATCTTCTTATCCTCTTCCTGGTAGATGACATTTGTGAGATCGAAATCTTGAATTTCGGGCTTGGTATAACTTGCCGTAAGAAGCAACAATGAGGTGATCGCAAATGAGTGTTTCCAACCCCTTTTTACCCTGCGAAATGCCATATTTAAAATTTGTAATTAGTAAATATAACATGTTTCTACAAATCAATAATCCGGTTTGTCATTTCAAGTGCTCATTGATTTTTTTTCTGGAGATCGGCAGGATATTCGCTACGATCCATTTTCTCATTTTTTCAGTCGATTGATTTAAAAACCCGTGCCAGGGAAAACCCTGGAGCATCTAACTGTAAATCCAGAAAATATCCAAAGGGGGTCTGGTGAACTTCATAACCCGAAGCTGTGAGTCTCTGGTCGATTGAATTAAAAAAAGATTGTGTAAATTCAGGGGGAGCCTTGCTCTCAGAGAGATGGGCAAAGGAGTGAAGAATGATTCGTTTTCCGGTATCATTCTTTCCACAGATCCATTTCAGATTTTTCACTAATTTCTTTGCCACTTCACCTTCACGAGCCCTGTCTCCCTCTTCCAGCTGGATGAATGCAGTCTGTATATCCCGGAACTCTCCTGATTCACTTTCATCAGGCGCAAAATCAATGATTTTAATGGTTGGCGTATACGCAAAAAGCTTGCAATAGATCAACAGGAGTTTCATTTTTTCTATTTTTAGTTCACTGGTTCGGAAATTGCTTCAACATATCTACCTGCCCAGTGGGGCAACAGGTAGATGTATGGAGGATACTCCCGGCTTCCGTTGCTCCCCCCATTGTTTCTGTAAGCATTGTTATGCAGGTGCATGGGCCGCTCATCTCTTGGCAGTACCACGGTATACTCCTGTCTTCTGAAATTTGGTTCAACCCTTGTTAAATCCTGCCTTTGACTGTTGTCCACTCTCCAGGAGACAAGATCCATGGGGAACTCCCTGAGCCACCAGGCAGATTCCTCAAGATCATTATCACTACTCTGGTAGCCGTCAATCTCATAGGTTCGTGCCGGAAAACCTTTGATGCCACTAATTTCTGTGAGTCGTTCCATGGCTTCAAAAGCTTCATAAGCATTTTGCAGGGCATCTTCAGATAAGGTGGCAGCGTATCGAAACAGTTCACCGGCTAAATACATTGAAGTCCACAATCCGTCGTTATCAGTATCTCCCAGAACAATGGATGAAGGGTCGCCATGTCTTGACAGATGTCCTTCTGAACTAAATCCTTGTCGAATGTGTCGCTGTCTCTGCACCATTTGGAAATATTCGGCTTTCTCTGCCAGGGTCATTTCAACAAAGTTAATTTTGCTTAAGCCTTTTTCGGTAAGGATCAATACACTGTTATCAGGTCCTGAGAAAATATCACTTACCTTATCGTCCACAAGCCAGCGTTTTGATGCATAGTAATCGTATTTTCCATCAGGTCGCTGGCTAAAAGCTCCTTTGGCTGATCCAAACCAGAGTCTTCCGCTGATCTCATTAATGCAGCTTATATCAGTGTCAGGAAGCTTTTTATTGATTGGAGCTATTTCTTCAAATGCTTCTGAATCCAGGCTTAGGATCCCATCTTCTGTGCCCACCACTATCCGGCTGTTTTCTGCTGCCAGTGAGATGGCAGTCAAATTGTTTCCACTAAATCTTTTAAGCAAGTTCTGATCAGCGTCAGCAATGGTGTAAATGGCATTTTCTGACAGCACAATGAACGTTTGTTTATCCGTATCAAACAAGAGCTCGACAGGCACAAAATCTTCCAGAGATTTTTTCCAGACAGATTTGTTGTCTTTGAAGTATGCCAGCTTACCCTTTGCTGCAAGCAGAAAGGAGAAATTCTCGCCCATCACAAAATGAGTTGGCTTGTCGACATGATGAGCAATATAGAATTTGCCTGCCCAGGCATTGCTGAGCAGTGCTTCATCTGTTAGATAAACAAACTGATCCATATAAGTATCGAAAGCAATGATGTGCTGGTCAGTTAAAGGACGGTAACGTTGATCCCTGACCAGGGCTTTTTCCCAGGGTTGTAACAATCCATCTGCTGAGAGGATATTGATGTTCTTGTTCCTGTCGCTTCTGACCTGCTTAAGAGTCAGCTCGTTTTCCTCAGAACTGAGTTCAAATTTATCAGCGTAGTCCTGAAGATAGGGTGTGTCAATATACTGCTGTGAGAAGGCAGTAGCAGCTGCAAAAAGCCCAACAAAAAAGAATTGAAATTTGCTCATGCATGCACCATATCCCCCCAGTGTCTTGAAAAGAAGCCCATCGAAGCTGGTGAATAATTTAGTCCTCATCTTCATTTTCTTTTACCCATTCTTCCGAAAAGGCAACATGCTTGATTGTTTTATGATCACTTACACTATAAGAGTAAGTGACATGAATGATTCCATCTTTAGTTTGAATTACAGAAGGGTAGGAGAAAGAGCCTTCTCCAGGCCCCATCTTTTCAAGATGACGTGTCCATCTCCACGTCTCTCCCTCATCCTCTGAAAGACTCACAGCCATGCTGTACCTGCCATTCTCAATATCATTATAGACCATTACCCAATCGCCATTATCGCGCATAAATGCAACAAGATTCCCATTCTTCTTCTGAACCAGACTGGGTTGCACATTTCCACGCCCCACAATGGGAAGGCTCGGTTGCCAGGATTTACCATAATCGTCAGATATAGCGATCAGTGAGAGATTATATCCATCTGAATATAATGGCAGTAGAATTCTTCCATCTTGGAGCTGAATGGGATGGGTTCGGGTCATCCATCCGGTTTCCCTTTTTTTCGGATCCATAGCAGCTTCGACGATCATCCGTTCATATTGCGGGGCATATTCAGCCCAGGCAAGTCCCTGAGTGGTTGATTCGAGGAATCCTTTTTTGATCGCTTCAACAAATTCTTTACCAGGTTTTAACAAAATTACATCCTGCCACTCCCAAACCGGTGGGCCATTATTTTGATAGTTGGAAGAGACCCTTGATTTCAATATGGAGGTCTCCCATCGATTGGCCTGAACCACAATCCAGAAAAGATGCAGACGGTAATCTTTATCAATAAATAGTACTGGATTGCAATCGGGATGACCCGGAGTATCTGCCAGTAAAAATGCTTTAGTCCACTCAGAATCCCCTTTTTTCAACCTGGCTCCTTTCACCTTAACATCATTGGCTTTGCGTTCGCCCGATCCTTCGAACCAACAGGCAAGAAGATCACCATTCGGTAATTCAACAACAGAGCTGCTGTGTACATGAAAGTTCTGAGATGGAAAAATATTTTCAGTGCAAAAATTGAGCCTGCTCGAATTGCTCGCAGCTGTTTGCGCTACAGCGTTAAACCCGCACATAGGCCAGCCCAGGCCCAATACAAGAGCGACAAAAAGGAAACGGGATTTCTTTGTCATTTGAGTAAATTTAATTTTCGGGCCATATACCACCTACAATGGCTTTGGGTTCAATCATGGATGGATCTACCACCACATGTTTAATTACGGTCCTGTTCCATGTATAGGTGACATGGATTAACCCATCCCTGGTCTGGATAACTGCAGGGTAAGAGTATTCAGAGTCAGGATCCGGATCGTTCTCCAGGTCTGCTGCTGCACTCCAATTAATCCCATCCTCAGATATGGCTATGTTCAGCTTACTTCTGGAACCCCATGTTTGAGAAGGGATGATGTGATTATACACCAGGATCTGCCGGCCATCTTTCAGGGTAACAGCGTCGGTACCCGAATTGGGATTCGGTAGCATGGTAGCTTCCATATGGCTCCAGGTTTTTCCACCGTCGTTGGACCAGCTTTGAGAAATGACCCCCTGTTTTGTCCTGCACAATACTTGCAGTTTACCATCTGGATGGAATAGCACACTTGGCTGAATGGCATCAAACTCAATTCCATCGTTTATAGGACCAATTACTTCCCAGGTTTGTCCCATATCTTTGGACAGTTCAAAATGAACCCTCCATTTATCTTTGGACTCACTGCTTGAAGGGCATAGAATGGTTCCATCCTTCAATTGAACCGGTTTATTCTTAATGGGTCCCAGCAGATGATCGAACGGTCCCATTCCCATTTTTGCAGGCTCTGACCACGTTTTTCCTTCATCATCGGAGGTAGTGATCATGCCCCACCATTGCTGCGGGTTGGGTCCCACTTTGTAGAACAGCATTAAAGGTCCTGCCTCGGGCTGGAAAAGTACCGGGTTCCAGGTTGGATAGCGCTTTCTTTTATTCTTTACTCCATTCACAACTTCCACCGGACTGGTCCAATCTCCATTCATACAACGGCTCACCCAGATACCTACGTCGGGATCTTTTTCACTGGTTCCCGCAAACCATGCTGCGATTAATCCATTTTTTGTCTCTTCGATGGTGGAGGCATGACAGCTGGGAAACGATACATTTTTTTCAAGAAAGATAAATTCAGACTTGATTGCAGGGTTCAGAGCTCCAGGAGCTCCTTGTGCGATAACAAGATTTGAAAGGGACACCATGATCAGTACGTTAAAAAAATACTTCATAAGTTTGATATTTTATTTACAATGACAAAGAAAAGTGCCAGCAGTACCAATCCCAGGGTACTCATAGCACCAATGATAATAGGGTCTATTTTGGATTCCAACCAGGCGAAGTTATCAGGCAAATCCCGCAAGAATGATCCCCAGATGATAATGAGAATGCTGAAAACTACTGAAATAATTCCCTGTGTTTTTTTGATTTTAACGTTGAAAATACCAAGCAGGAACAGCCCCAGAATACCGCCCCCAAATATTCCGGCAATGATCCACCATATATCGAGTGCACTCCTGGCATTGATCAACAGAAGTGCAACTGCAATTCCGGCAATACCCCAAATCACTGTTGTCAGACGTAAGAAGTTAACGCTGTTACTTTCAGAAGCTGAAGGTTTAAAATATTTTTTGTAATAGTCCACAAACAGTACAGTTGCCGAACAGTTCAGGGCAGAATCGATGGTACTCATTGAAGCGGCAAGTATGGCTGCAATAATAAGACCTTTTATACCCACCGGCATTTGTGTGGCAATGAAATGTGGAAAAACCTGGTCTCCCTTGGTTACGGCTTCTCCAAGCATATGATCCGGTCCTGAATAGAAGGCAAACAGCGTGGTGCCGATGTATAAAAAGAGGGCTGTTAGAGGTAAATATATTAACATGGCGATCCATACGGACTTTTTAGCTTGCTTCTCATCCGGTACAGAACAATATTTTTGGGTGTAGTTCTGATCAGCTACCAGGTTCCTGATATTCTCTGAAACACCATAAATGATCATTACCCAAATGGTACGGCTACTAAGTGAAAAGGTCGTTTCCCCCAGGCTGAACTTCTTTGCATCAAAAGCATTTTGAATCAGAAAATCAGGCCGGGCAAAGACCTCTTTTGTCAGCAGGATTCCAATGAAAATGATACCTCCGATCATAATTACGGACTGCATTACATCAGTCCAGATAACGGCCTCCATTCCTCCCATCAGGGTGTAAACAATGGTGACAATGCCAATCACAATAATGAGGATGCGAATATCAACAGTAATAAAAGAGCTTAATAAAAGTGAAGACAGGTAGAGGATGACGGCTGTACGGCCTATCATAAACAAAACAAATGAAAGGGATGCATAAATACTAGCCCATGCACCAATTTTCTCTTCAAGGTATCCGTATACCGAAATTATATTTTTCCTGCGATAGTAGGGAACCACATACTTTGTCACAAACCACACAACCGGAATGGCGGATAATGCAAATATCAATGGATGCCAGTTGGAATCAAAAGCTTTTCCCGGGACAGCAATGTAGGAAATACTGCTGGTGTAAGCACTCATCACTGCCAGTCCGGCAGCCCAGGCGGGAATGCCCCGGCCTGCAACCATAAACTGTTCCGAAGTTTTAGTTTTTCTGAAAAAATAGACACCCATACCCACAAGGATAAGTCCGTATAGAATCAGGATTGAAATGTCGACAGTACCCAGCTGAAAACCCATAGTATATATTTAAATGTTTATCTTTTCCATATATTTTTCAATCTGTTCTCGCTCTGCAGGCTTGAATCTGTGAAGCGGAGGTGCCATATAGTCGTTACAGATGCCCATCACAGATAATCCGCATTTTGTTCCTTTCACATACCTGGAGGAGTGTTTACCCACCTGATAGATGGTTTGATAAAGCTTCATTACCTTCTCCCTTAGTTTTGAGATGGTTTCAAGATCACGTGCTACCGACGCGTTATAGAGATCTACAAACAATTTGGGGAACATATTTGCTCCACCTGCCACTGCTCCATGTCCGCCATTCATGATAGTTTCCGGTAGGAATATCTCTGTTCCGGTAATGATTGAGAAGTCCGGAGAATCTTTAAATTCTTCTATAAGAGAATATAGATATAACATATCTCCCGAGCTGTCTTTAATTCCGACGGCACCCAGTTCTTTGGCTCTTTTGACGATCTCTACAGTCAGGTGTATCTTGGTATGACTTGGCATGTTATAGATGAGAAACGGTAGAGATAAATTGGGTGCCAGTGTCTCAAAGTAGTCAACCATCTCTGCATTTGAACCAGGAAAATAGTATGGAGGAGCGACAACAACTGCATCTGCACCCGCACCTATAGCATATTCGGCAATGTCCAGTGATCCTGCGATAGAGGTATCGGTTATGCCAACCAATACCGGAATTCTTTTATTGACCAGTTCGCATGTTTTCTTAATCAATTCTTTCCGAAGTTTGTAGCTAAGAGAAGGAGCCTCACCATTGGTTCCCAAAATAAATAGAGCATGTACCCCTCCTGATACCTGGTGCTCAATTAATCTTTGTAATCCGGGTATGTCAATCTCAGAATAACTATTCAGGGGAGTTACTAATGGAGGGATTATTCCTTTTAGAGGTAGATGCATCTGTCTGGGTTTTTAAGCTAAAAATTGTTTTCAATGTATTTAACAAAGGAATAAATAGTTAGGGCATCATACTTCCGGTTTTTTAATAAATTTGCATTATATTTTAACCATTAATATATTTTTTCTTCTTTTTCTTACATCTTAGGTTAAGATTCTTAACATGGAGTATGTTTTTGAAAAGATACAGGTACCCCACCAGCATTCGTTCATTTCAAGGGAAATTCAGATGGCAGAACGATTGCCTAAAATTCACTCGCATAAAAATTTTGAGCTGAACTATATTGTTTCCGGATCGGGCAGAAGAATTGTTGGCGATAATATTTCCAGCTTTGAAAGGGGTGACCTGGTTTTGTTGGGTCCGGAATTGCCTCATTCCTGGGAGATTCTTGAGCGCCAGAAAAATGTACCACCCTCTTGTATTACCACTCACTTTTATGAAAATATTATTGGGTCAGGTTTTTTTAATATTCCAGAACTTGAAAATGTTGAGAATTTATTAAAGCGGTCGAACCGGGGAATCTCATTCAGGGGGGGTAGGAATAGGAAAATCAAAGCCAAGCTGGAAAATTTGGTGAAGCTGGAAGGGCTGCAAAGTTACATTGAATTGTTAACCATTTTCAATGATCTGCTTCAGGTAGAAACTTATGAGTATCTGGCCACCGCAAGTGATTTGCCGGAAAAGTTTACTAAAGATCTGGGCCGGATCAACAGGGTTTACGAATATGTGTTTCTAAATATAGAAGAAGGGATAAAACTGGAGGATGTAGCAGACCTGCTACACATGGCACCCGGTTCATTCTGCAGGTATTTTAAGAAAAAAACCAACCGTACATTTACCCAGTACGTGAAAAGTGTTCGCATTGGTATTGCAGCAAAGATGCTAATTGAAACTGAAAAATCCATTACCCAGATCTGTTTTGATAGTGGATACAACAATCTGGCTAATTTTAACCACTACTTTAAAAGCCTGATGAAAAAAACCCCTTCTGATTATAGAAAAAGTTTCAGATAATATCACTCAAATTTCATAGCAATGCATTACAGCCAGATGAAGAAGTTACCATAGCCTCTTCAATGATCTTCTTATCCTCTTCCTGGTAGATGACATTTGTGAGATCGAAATCTTGAATTTCGGGCTTGGTATAACTTGCCGTAAGAAGCAACAATGAGGTGATCGCAAATGAGTGTTTCCAACCCCTTTTTACCCTGCGAAATGCCATAGTTTTATAATTTGTAATTAGTAAATATAACATGTTTCTACAGATCAATACTTTGCCAGCTTGATAGCTTTCACTATTTTTAATGAGAGATAAATGTATCATTTACCCGAATCAAACTAAAACTAACTGAACTAACCCATAATAAATGGAGATCCGTATCTCTTAAATTATATATCTATGGAGAATAATTCCCGAAGAAAATTCATGAAAACACTGGGGGCTACCCTGGGTGCAACCGGTGTGATTGGAAGTGGCAGTATCCTGGCTTCATGCAACAGGGTAGAAGCTGTATCCGGTGACAAAATCACTCTGCTTACCTCCAGCGGTGAGCTGGTTGAGGTGGATAAATCGCAGCTCAAACCGGCAGAAATGCCCTCTCTCTCAGAAAATCAAAAAAGGGGAAGGAAAGGTCTGCCCGGAAGGAGCTGGGTCATGGTGATTGACCTCTCAAAGTGCCGCAATGCACGTGAGTGTATGAAGGCATGCCAGAGCCATCATCAACTGAAACCCGAGCAGCATCACATCAATGTGCTTCAGATGCAGGAGACCGAGCAAACCTCTCCCTACTTTATGCCTAAACCTTGTCAGCATTGCGACAATCCACCATGTACCAAAGTCTGTCCGGTAAATGCCACATTCAAACGGGAAGATGGCATTGTATTGATCGACAATGAACGTTGCATTGGGTGCAGATTCTGTATAGCAGCCTGTCCTTATTCGGCCAGGGTGTTTAACTGGTTTGAACCCAGGGATGCTGAGAAATATGAAGGGGTCACCTATAACATAGAGGCCAATGTACCCCAGAAGCAAGGAACCATCTCCAAGTGCCTGTTCAGTGCAGACCGGTTGCGGGACGGACAACTTCCCTCGTGCGTTTCCGCCTGTCCCAATGGGGTCTACTGGTTTGGGGACCGCAACGAGGACGCAGTGACCAATGGAACCACAAAGGAGACTGTTAGTTTCAAAAAAC
>JAOZUK010000432.1 GCA_029938715.1 Bacteroidales bacterium
GTATCTATATCAACCCAACACCTAACATTTTTGTTGAAGTGGTTGATGGCCGGGATACGATTTGCAATGAGGACTTTGTGGTATTTGATATTACAAATCCTAATATTCCAATTGAAGGAATTTGGAAGTATAAGTTAGAAATTACCTATGATGATGAAGACAGCATCTATGGAACTTTGCCCGATGTAAGTATTATTGATAATGCCGATGATGTCTCAGATACTCTATACAATGTGAGCCAGGTCTGGCAAACAGTGACCTATAAATTTACTCCATATATAGTTTCTTTAAGTGGTGATAGTTGCATCAATGGACGAGATACTACCATCACCATATGGGTGAATCCAACCCCCACCGTAAGAGTAGTTACTGAGGATTCGGTGATTTGCAGTGGCGGGAGTACAATCATTGAGGTCATTAATACAAATGAATTCGTTAATGGAATTTTTGAATATGATTTAATCATCGTGCCAGATTTAGCAATTACAGGGGTAAGTGCGGATACCATTTTCAATAGTACCAACAAAATAATTCCTGTCAATTTAGGTAACACTGATACTGTTATCCATAAAGTGGAGTATTATTTTACTCCAATGGAGTCCTCGGGTAAAGTTTGTGGTCCGGGAAATGACACCATGATCATCATTTGGGTGAATCCCATTCCTGCAATTCGAGTGGAAGCTGATGATGAAATTATTTGCGATGGGGAACCTATCAATCTGGAGGTACGCAATCCAAATGTATTGATAGATGGATTATGGATGTACGATCTTGAGATTACGGCAGATCCTGGAATTTCAGGAGTGGATACCGGAACTGTTCGATATTTCAATGACACAACCTTCTCATATAATTTATTTAATAGTGATCAGCAAGCCCGAAGAGTAACCTATCATTTTATACCTCGGATTATTGATACTGATGGCGATGAATGTAATACTCCTTATGATACGGTAGAGATTGTTATATGGGTGAATCCTGTTCCTGATATTGAAGTTTCACTTTCTGATACATTGCTTTGTACAGGAGGTTATGCAAATATTGCTATTGAGAATCCCAATACAATTATTCGTGGACTCTGGATGTATGATCTGGAGGTTACTCCTGATCCCGGAATAAGAGGAGCCAGAGACAGCGCCCTGAACCTACTATCAGATAGTAATTTCATTGATGACCAGCTCTTCAATGATGATACTGTGGTCCATAAAGTTGTTTATCATTTCATTCCCAGAATTGCCCCTGGAGATGGTGGTGCAAATTGCGAAAATGGAAGAGATACAACCATTACCATATGGGTGAATCCCGCACCAAGGGTCCTTGTCAGTCTTCCTGATCATATATTCTGTAATAATGAAATAACAGATATTTTAGTTGAAGATGGATTGGGTTCAGTAATTGGGGAGAAAGTGTATGTTGTTAGTGCCTTTTTCAATCAGGACTCTATAACGCTGATATCCAGAGGATTTAATGTTTCTGACACACTTCTGGTAGGTCAGTCAATTAATGATTCTCTGATAAACCATTCCAAGAGGGTACAACCCGTATTTTATAATATCAGCCCAAGAATTATAGATACACGCCCCGGCCATGAGGGTGAATTCTGTGGAAATGGTAATGACACCATCATTGAAATCGCCGTAAATCCAACACCTGAAATCCTAGTATCTATTGAAGAAACTATTTACTGTGATAATTCTATTGTTACAATTGGATTGGTAGATGGATTAGGAGATGTTGAAGGCACCCCGGTCTATGATATTGATGTTACTTACATTCCTGGAGCTGTAGAAGCTGCTGGTATTACTCCTGATGGGGAGAAATCGGATTTTGTGGATCTATCTGACCTCTTGATTAATAATACAGATAGTGTCCAGGAGATAACCTACCATTTTACTGCCAGGATCAGGGACGACAGACCAGACCATTTAGATGAATACTGTAACAACGGTACAGATACTACAATCACAGTATACCTGAATCCAACTCCAAGATTGTCCTACTTGGTGCAAACCGGGGATTTGCTTTTTGAAGAAGACACACTCTGTTTCGATGAGGGATTTGTTATAGATATTGACTCATTAGTTTCTACTACACATGGAGTTTACTACAAATTTCCAACTTATAATATTGGGGGTGTGATAAATGCTGATATTCCGCCTGATAGTGCATTGGCTGGTACACCTTGGAATCAAGATGATGTGAGTAATCCGAACAATCCAAGCGATTCTGTAGAAACGGTTTTCTATGAAATCCACCCATTTATACATATTGGATATAAGGAATGTCCTGGTACTGATACCACCATTACAATTAAGATCAATCCTGAACCACGGATGGATGTAATTAAAAGTGCAGATGCAGTTTGCTTCGATTGGGGGTATTCACTACCAATGACAACTGAGGTGCTTTCTACCACTGGTCAAATGAAATACTGGCTGAATACGGTTGGTTATGATGCAGGTGTAGTTAGCGGGGTACCGGCATCAGATACTTCGGATATTTTTATTCTGGATCAGAGCGGGGTTCGCAATGACGGTGATTCCATTGAAGATGTTACTTACCTCTTCACTCCGGTCATCGAGAATGCAAGGTCTTCGGGTCATTGCCTGGGTATTCCTGAGGAGCCTGTTATTGTCCGGGTAGCGCCCGAATTAAAAGGCTTCCTGGAAGCAGACACGGCGATTGGAG
>JAOZUK010000433.1 GCA_029938715.1 Bacteroidales bacterium
GTATAACGAAGACCTAAATCCACTGTTCTGCCATAATATTCCAATGAAGACAGTTTCCCTAATTCACTGGTAAATGTACGATCAGTTGTATTCGTAATATTGTTGAGATTCAGATACAACTGGAGTCCTCCACCAAGCCATGGTAGTTTCTGTTGCGCTGTAAAATCCCAACGTTTATAGGAATCAGTATAACCATCCAGTTCCTTATAAGTTCTATTTACAACACGCAGAACATCGTCCGTGTACGAAAATGATAAGCGTGCTGAAAAACCACCGATATCATAACCCAATGTTACATTGAATATGTCACCCGGCTGATGGGGCATCCTGCCACTTCGTGTGGAATCGACAAATACTGTCTTTGCAAATGGCCCTTCGCCTTCTTTAACTGATGTTTGATATGGATAGCTGGTTTCAGAAGTAATATGTGTATAATTAACATTTAAGACAAGGCCCTTAAGGAATGAAGGTAGATACCAAAAATGTGTTTGATAATCCAGTTCAAATCCTCTTACAGTAGAAATAGCATCCAGATTAATCCAGGTGCTAATAGCAGTTTGTTTTGTTTGTGATAGTTCCCACCTGTTATTGATTTTTTCCGAATCTTTGGTTCTAAAACTCGATGAAACAATTAAATTGTCTATCTCCTTATAAAATACACCGGCAGTAAACAATCCAATCCGATTTTGAAAAACCGATGCATAAATGTCATAGTTTTGTGCCAATGCTGGTATCAGGGAAATATTTCCTAAATCCATGGTAGGACCACTGTACGAATCATAATATATATAGGGTGAAACAGACCGGTAATCCGGATAAATTATACTTTTAGTACTGGCCGCACGGATATCTAACCATTCAGTGGGTTTCACACGGATATGCAACTGTGGAAACCAGTTTTCACCCTTATTACTATCATCGTGTATGGGTTCACTTCTAAAATCTCCCAGGTACGCTCCGTATCTTTCGGTAGAGTTTGCATTGTAATCGAACTGATAATTTTCATACCGTATACCAGGGAAAAGAGTTACATACTTGCCAAGATTCAATTCTGCCGAAGTATAAAATGCTATAAGATTTCTTTCATAATCATAATCATACTGAACAGATTCTCTTATATCAGAGAGATAGTAATCATTCTCCTTGGCTAAGTCCGCATAATGATTAATCTTGGAGATATCAGCTTTCCAATAGAAATCATCAATTCCCGCATCACCAGAAAGGAAATCACCAATATCATAATCAGGATCTTCAAACAAAAAAGCTCTCATGCCAAGGTTCCTGTCTATGTCCTCCAGGCCCAGATCTGTCCACAAGGAATCTTTCACTATTACAATAAATGCTGACCCATACATATCCCTGTCTGGGACAGTAGCATCTTGTGTCTCATCATTATCTCTAAAATTGCGAACATATTTACCACCAAGCTTTATATTACCCGAAAAACCTTTTGAAACGCTAAAAGGCACATTAAAATTAAGCATTGCCTCCTGGGCTTGTTCAGTAACATCCCGTTGTAAAGTCTGAAATCTTCTTACCCTCTTTGCATTCAATGCATTGGTAACCTCAGCAGCATTTAATAACTCTTTCGGTGTTGCCTGCTTCGGATCTTCCAGCGTGGGTGTTGTAAAACCGGCTGATCCCTGTGCAATACCCGCCCTCACTCTCAGAGCACCAGGAAGATCCTGTTTTGAAATTGAATTTGAAACAGAGAAATCCATGCTAAAAAAAGAGAAATCAAATTCACCCTGAAGAGCATTACTAAGTACCGTATTGCTGCTCTGCTCACTATCCGTTGCATATGCTGACCATTGATTCCCAATGAGACTAAGAGTATTTTGCTGTTCTGTCTGATCTTGAGAGAGATTACTTATGAAATTATTCATAATCAGAGAGCCATTTTTAAATTGGTAGTCAAAAACTAAAGAACCGCCTGCTCTCTGTCTGTTTGTAACTCTATCAAGTATGGTCACACTATTGAGGTCCATCGGAATAAAACCGTCTTCTAAAACGTCTTCTTCATTTAATGCATATCCGGCAGTCATCACATCTGAATTTCTATTATAATTATCCAGATAACCAGAAACCTGAACCCCAAATTTATTGTCAAAATAACGATTACTAAGAAAACCGGTTGCCCTGTAGTTGCTATAGGTATTTGCTAAGGAGCCATAACCCCCTTGCAAAGAAAAATTACCTTTTAATCCTTCAGCAGCCTTCCCAATTATGAGGTTGACCGTCCCACCAACTGCATCTGCATCCATATCTGCAGTCAATGCTTTAGTAACTTCTATACCGCTAAGGATGTTTGGTGCAATCATATTCAAATCCACACTGCGATCATTACGGTCCGTGGACTGCATTCGCACACCATTCACCATCGTCACATTATATTTTGGTGATAAACCGCGGATGGCAACCTTCTGTCCCTCTCCTCCGCTTCTGATTAGAGACAAACCGGGTAGCCTTGATACTGATTCTGCAGCATTAACATCTGGAACATCTCCTATTCGATCTGCTGATACAACATTTTTAATTGTATTAGAATTTAGCTGCTGGTTAATAGCTCCCATCTGTCCTCTAGCCTGGGCAGTTACGACAACCTCTTCACCTTCAAATGCGGCGTAGTCTAATTCAAACTCTACTTCTACTGTGCTCCCTGCAACAACAGTAACTGATATAGAT
>JAOZUK010000434.1 GCA_029938715.1 Bacteroidales bacterium
GAAGCTGCATGCATCAGGGGCGAATTCTTGCCTTTGATGATGGTCCCGTCTTTCAGCTCTATGGATGCTCCACAATAAACGCCTTCACTCCCTTTACCGGTTTCCCTCGCCTCCTGGGCTGCTTGCCGGGAGGGCAGGACCACACTTCTGTCCCCTACCGTTGCGTTTACCTTCTCCATAATCAACCTGGACCTGTCAAGAGAATCCCTTTCCACAAGTCCCATCGCGTACTCCACCGCACACCTGAAGTACCTGCGGATAATCTCTTGATGGGAGGCCTCAGAAATTACTGCATCATTCACAATACCCATGCTTGCCCTGTTTACGCCCATATCTGTAGGAGATTTGTACATGGCCTCTTCCCCTGTGATCTTTTCAAGTATCCGTTTTAGCAGAGGAAAGGCTTCAATATCCCTGTTATAATTGACTGTGCTAATGTTATATGCCTCCAGGTGGTGGTGATCGATCTGAACAATATCCTTCAGATCAACCGTAGCTGCTTCATAGGCAATATTAACCTTATGTGAGAGTGGCAGATTCCAGATGGGAAAAGTTTCAAATTTCGCATACCCGGCCTTGATACCCTGTTTGTATTCGTGATAGAGGTTGTTAAGGCAGGTCGCCAACTTTCCACTTCCCGGCCCGGGAGCAGTCACCACCACGATGGGCTTTTGTGTTTCGATATATGGATTTGATCCGTATCCCTGGTCACTGACAATCAGGTCCACATCAGTGGGGTAGCCCTCAGTAAAACCGTGGGTATAAACTCTGATGCCATTTCGCTCCAGCTTATTTTTAAATGAGGTAGCCTGTGGCTGGTTCTGGTACCGGGTTATTACAACTGCCGTTATTTCTATCCCCCACTCTTTAAAATCATCAATGGTTTTCAATGCATCCGAATCATAGCTGATGCCAAAGTCCGCCCGCATTTTTTTTCTCTCTATATCCCCGGCATGAACGCAAAGAATGATATCCGTTTTATCCTTGAGTTCCTGCAACAAGCGCATTTTTACATTTGGATCGAACCCGGGCAGCACTCTGGAAGCATGGTAATCGTACATAATCTTACCCCCGAATTCGATATAGAGCTTCTCTGGATAACGTTCCACACGTTCCAATATTGAAGCAGTTTGTGCTTTAATGTAGGTTTCGTTGTCAAACCCAATTTTTGAAGATTTCTCAGGTGTAAGGGCCATGGTAACTGGTAAGGATTATTGTGTATTAAGGAATTTCAATATAGAGAATTATCTTTAGGGATACTTCCCTTTCCCACACTATCTTTTCTTTTGGGGATCATCTGTATCAACAAAATCAAGCTTTCCTGGTTATATACCATGTAGTTAGAAGTGTAGCAGATCTGCACAGGGGCGATTGGGCAAACATTATTAATTCATTCAAATGAAAATCACGTTTCGAGTTCTATTGTTAATGGGATACATCCTCTTTACCTCATTCTCTCTGAATGCACAATCCACGGATACAGCGGCTGGCAACCATTCCGATTCTGCCACATTTCAAGGGCCTGAAAAACACTATGTAAAACTCAACGGAGATACTTTATTCTCCGTTCAGGCCAGTCTGGGACCCTATACTGCAAGTGTAAGGGCAGAGGTTTTCAGCGAACAGCTGAAAGACCTGAAAAAGAAAGACAAAATCCATATAGATTCATTTTACCTGTCAACCATTGGTGACTTTTCAGTGATTTTCTACAAAAGGCAACCTCTTTACTACGTAAGCAATGAGGATGCAGCTTATTACGGCATGGAGAGAGAGGCGATGGCTGGCAAATATGTTGAAGTCCTCCAATCAGCCTTTACGGACGTGCTGGAGAGCAGAACTGCCAAATACTGGCTTACTCATATTGGATTCACCCTGCTGGCCATACTGGGTTTAATCATCATCCTGGTTTTACTTAACAAAGCATACAGATGGGTGAATAAAAGGCTCTCCACCGTCGAAAGAACTATAAAGAAAAAACGAAAAAGTATCCTTCGGTACCTTTTGCCCAGCGATACAACAAGTGCATTTTTGCTTCTTTCAAAGGTTGTGCGGATTGCACTTATCATTGCGATTCTTATCCTCTATCTGCCGCTGCTATTTAATTTTCTTCCCTGGACAGAAGGGCTGGTGGAAAAATTCTATGGATACCTCGCCAAACCAGTAAAAGATGTTTTACGCGGGCTGCTGCTGTTCCTGCCCAATGTTTTCTACATCTTCGTTATTTTTATGATTGCCAGATATGTAATTCGTGTCATATCTTACATTACCAAAGAGATTGAAGAAGAAAAGTACACCTTAAAAGGCTTCCATAAGGATTGGGCTCGTCCCACATTTAACATCATTAAGATCATTTTGTATGCCTTTACGCTGGTGTTTGTATTTCCATATCTTCCGGGATCCGATTCTCCTGCTTTTAAAGGCGTTTCCATCTTCCTGGGAGTGCTGTTTTCACTGGGGTCCACCTCAGCCATTTCCAATATCGTAGCTGGAATTGTCATTACCTACATGCGGCCATTTATGGTAGGTGACCGGGTGAAGATTGGCGATTCGGTGGGAGATATAATGGAAAAAAACCTGCTGGTAACCCGCATGAAAACCATCAAAAATGAGGATATCACCATTCCAAATGCCACCATCATCAACAACCATCTCTGGAATTACTCTAAATATGCCAATAGCATTGG
>JAOZUK010000435.1 GCA_029938715.1 Bacteroidales bacterium
AGCGATGCCAATGTAAAAAGAGTGGTAGATGAGCTAATTGGCCAGGCTAACGGGAGAGCTATTGAAGTTCCTTCACCCAAAGGGGATTTGATTAAGTGGTATGGAGACCTGCAGGTTGAACTTGGAGTAAAGCCCTATGTGAAATTGGATAAGCCCAACAAATGGCTAAATCAGTCCTCCTACCTCCTCAACGGTAACAGCCTCTATTTTATAGCAAATGCCAGTTTAACAGAAGATATAAAGGTAAACGCTGATTTTCAGGTGGATGCCAGGCTGACACCATGGATATGGAATCCGGAAACAGGGGAGAGGCTGCGCTATCCCACCCAGGGAAGTAGCAACCAAATTGAACTTTCGCTTCCACGCGCCACTTCGGTATTGATCGTCTATGAGAATGATGCAGGAGGAGCGCAGTTCCAGCCTGTAGAGATTCTTGATGGAGGGAAAGAGATCACAGGAGAGTGGGACCTGTTGCTGGAGCATATGAATGGTGATCGGCAGCAGACCACGCTGGATATGCTGACTGATTTGTCCACAATTGAGCAGACCAAACATTTTGCCGGGACGGCAATCTATAAAAAGTCATTGGAGATTGATAAATTGAAGTACAATCACCTGGACCTGGGTAATGTGCAGGGAATAACGGAAGTTACCCTCAATGGGAAGTTGTTGGGAACGAAGTGGTATGGCGCACATCGGTATGATCTGGAAGGCGCTCTTGTGGAGGGGGAGAATGAACTAACCATCAAACTTACAACCATTGCCGGCAATTATATGAAAGGACTGAAAGACAATAAGGTGGCTCAAAGATGGACCGGGGGTCAATCCTACTATCCCATGGGAATACTGGGGCCGGTCATGCTAAATACTTTAACATGAAAACTCTCACAGTAATTCTATTGATTTGTTCGTCTTCTTTATTTGCTCAATATTATCCACATGATGAAAGCATCGATTACCGGGAAGATTTCCGCGGACAATACCATTTCAGTCCCCGGTCAGAATGGATGAATGACATCAATGGACTGGTTTACCAGGGTGGAAAATATCACATGATCTACCAGTGGGGCAATAAGATACGCCACGGGGGGTATGCCTCCAGTCCTGATCTGTTGCATTGGACAGATGAGGGTGTTGCATTGATTCCCCAAAATTCATTTCTTCCTGAAGAGGCCATTCGCAATGTATCAGGTGAGCATGTATTTTCGGGAAGCGCGGTGGTAGTAAAGGGTAAGACGGCCAAGAAGATTACCGGATCAAAGGATGAAGCCATTGTGGCCATCTATACAGGAACAGGAGCAGGTACATGCCTGGCATGGAGCAATGATGTGGGTAAGAAATGGCATGATTTTACAGGTAATCCGGTGGCCCATTTTACAGGTGAAGATAGAGCTTACCCCAGAGATCCCTGTGTGATCTGGCATAAGTCCTCATCCAGATGGATCCTCCTGCTCTATGAAAACGGAACTACCTTTTATGGTTCTGATGACCTTATCAAATGGGAGCATCTGAGCAATGTGGACTTTGGGTTTGAATGCCCCGATTTCTTTGAACTTCCCCTGGATGGTCAGGAGAGTAACAGGAAATGGGTATTGCAGGATGCCAATGGAAGTTACCTGGTGGGAAGCTTTGACGGTAAAACCTTCCTGAAGGATGAGAAGCAGGATACACTGATTATGACCCTGGGACTGGTCACCTATAAGGGAGAGCAGCGAATCACCAGAAATCCCATTAAAGAGATCTCCTCACTCTATACGCACTCTGACTCCTGGGAGGGACAGGTAATAGAAAAAGGAACCAATTTGCTATGGGATTCGAAATCAAAGACCTTCGATCTGACTGCCGAGTTTGACCTGACCAATACATCAGCTACGCGGATAGAATTTAAGGTAGCCAATAAAACCATCGCATACGATATTTCTGAAGAGACCCTGTTGTCGGAGCCCTGTTCTCCAGACGATTCAAACCACATTACCATCCGGATTCTGGTGGACTGGGGACAGCTTGAACTCTTTTCCAATGGAGGGGTATATTCCTATTCGGAACAGTTTGCCTTCACCCCGGAGAGAGGTGACATTGAGCTCATTACGGATGGAGATGTGAAACTGGTTTCCATGGAGTTACACGAACTGAAGCGAATCTGGTGATACTCTTAAAACTTTCACACCATTTGATTTGTTGATTTGAAATTGGTATATTTGTGAACTGTAGATACGAATAAATAGTATGTTTAGTTCACGAAATACTGATGGCGATGTTGTTTTAGCCATTTACAGGGAGAATCGAACCGTATTTCGGTTGAATGATATCGCGTTGCTGGTGGGTGAAACAAATTTTCAATCACTCAATAGGAGATTGAACTACTATGTACATAGTGGAAAGCTTCAGAATCCACGTAAAGGTATTTATGTCAAACCAAATTTTCGTTTGGAGGAGCTGGCATGTTCCATCTATACACCCTCCTATATTTCGTTGGAATATGTATTGCAAAAAGCAGGAATCCTGTTTCAATTTGATTCGCAGATTACGTCGCTCAGCTATCTGAGCAGGACAATTGAGGTTAGAGGCCGGACTTACAAGTTTCGAAAAATAAAAGGAGAAATTCTTGTAAATACAGCGGGAATCATCAGGCAGGATAACCATATCAATATAGCTTCAGCCGAAAGGGCTTTCCTTGATTT
>JAOZUK010000154.1 GCA_029938715.1 Bacteroidales bacterium
TCGATTTGTCATACTTCAGTATCATTAGTTATTTAATAATAATGGCAACTTCATAGATACGAGCTTATTACTTTCAAATTTATTTAAAAATCCTTTATGAAAATTATTGTTATTTATCATATGGGTTCACTATTTTAGCTCAAATATGCAAATATTCAGTATAAATGGATAAATCCAACACCCTCCCCTCTCCTGAACAGCTTTTTTTCAGCAACAATATTTTAATTCGTTCTGATCGTGTTTCTGACAGTTCGTTTGGTGGAGGTTGGCATTTCCATCAGGAATATGAATTGGTATTGATCACAAAAAGCTCGGGCACAGCATTAATCGGAGACAATGTTAGCTCCTATGGTGAGAATGATCTCTATTTCACGGGAGTGAATCTGCCACATACCTGGATTTGCGACAAATCATACAATGCAGCAGAAGCCGAAGCTTTTGTTCTGCATTTCAAGCCAGAACTCTTTAGTAAATCACTTATTGAACAACCAGAATTTGTGCTTCTTCGACAACTTCTGCAGAAATCAAAATTAGGAATACGTTTCTCCAAAAAAACAGAAATTAAAATACGTCCCCTTTTCGAACAACTATTAAAATCCGAAGGAATTGACAGAATGGTTCTAATTCTTAATATGCTGGATTACTGCAGCAAAGATATAAATTACACCCTCCTGGCCAGTGAAGGATTTTCGTCGGCTTTTGTAAGACCATCAGATGAAAAGCTACAGCAAATTATAGCATTTATTGAAAATAACTACCATAGAAAGATCAATCTCAATGAAATTGCAAACCTGGCAAATATGCAATCCAATGCTTTCTGCAGGTATTTTAAACGAAAAACAAATTGCTCACTATTCGACTTTATCAATAAAGTCAGAGTAGGTCATGCTTGCAGGCTTTTACTGAAAGGGGATCTGCCAATTCAGGAAATATGTCACCTCTCTGGTTTCCACTCAACTTCAAATTTCATTAACCAATTTCGCTTAAGAACTGGTAAAACCCCAAAAGAATATCGTGACTTCTACCACACTCAATTGCAACTATAATTAAAAAACCCATATTCAGCAAGCTCACCAACTCTGATATAGCGTCTGCTAATAACTGGCTCTTTACTTCCTGGCAGCATCAATTCGCAAAGCAGTAAATACCCTCCCACCCTGTCAGGTAATGTAATGCTTACAGGTTGGAATTGGGCCCCATAAGCAGGAATCTCAATGCCTGATGTTTGAGATAATATATCCTTGCCTTCATCATTGAGCAGTCTGATTGTAATATCACCTGATTTTTTACTGCTAAAATCGTTTACACCAACCAGATTGAACATTAACTCTGCCCCGGGAGCATGAGCTGCTTCATGTCGAAAATAGCGTTGATCGCTCATATCAATAAATACTGCAACGGGCGAAAAACAGTGTTTGAACCAGTCAAGGGTAATTGTGGGATTTAAATCCTTAATATCTCCTTTAAAATAGTCGCCTGTATAGCCATAATTATTGGTTAACATACAAAATGTCAGGACTCCTGCCAGGGAGCGTTCTGCACGTAACCATTCGGTTTCCAATTGCAGCCAGTATGCTTGCAGTTCCCACCGTTGCTCGGGAGTAGCATCTTCACCTACAAAATAATCATAGTGTTTTTTAGTCAGTTTAGCAGGGGAACCGTCACGCCAGAGCCAGATCCAGCCATATTCATTCACCAGCTGAGCTGATTTAGCATGTGGAATTTTATTAACGGGTTCCGGCCATAAGCCGATTTTCCCCAGATTATACGGGCTTTCCAGTAAGTATTTTTCTATATCAGTTGAAATCATCAGAGGATGAGCACACCTATAGGGATGAGGTTCGTCCATTTCATCGATCTGCATATCCCCCGCTTCCATATACCCGGCATCCCAGACCCTGGTTGGATCCAGTTCTCTTAGCTCGGGGATAAGCGTATTCCCAATAAACTCTTGCTTGTTTTCATTTATGGCATCCCATATCACAATGCTGGGATGGTTTCCATCGCTCCAAACCCAGTCGGTATATTCTTTCCTTATTTGATCATCCCAGCCATGATGTTGCCAGTATAACCATTCATTTTGCAACAGAAGCCCACTGGAATCCGCAATATCATACCAAAAATCGGGAACAATGCCCACACATATCCGCATGGCATTCCAGTGTGTCTCCTTTGGGATACTCCCCAGAAGTTGAGTAACCCATTTCCTGTCCCATACCAGGTTACTGCAATCAGGATCTTCGAAAAACCGTTGCAACGTAATATTGCTTCCTCTCAGGTAAATCTTCTCACCATTCAGGTAAAAATGCTTCCCTACTATCTTGAAATCACGAAGTCCAAAGTCATCCCTAAACTCGTCTGAAACCTGGTTCTCTTCGTATATGGAAATCTCAGCCGTATATAGAAAAGGATTGTCGGGAGACCATAATTGCGGATCCGTAATGGGAAGCTGTGTTTCAAAATAGCTCAGATTATCCCGTTTCACTGATCCTCTAATGATCTTTGACGCTACCTTTTCATGCTTGTCTTTTGTGAAAATTTCAATTTGTATTTTGCAGCTATCGTACATGGATGTACCATAAAACAGTTGAGCAGGATAAAAACTTCTTATTTGAGTTTTTACTGTTATCTCCGATTTTCCCACGTCGGGAAGAATAAGCGCCCGATGGATACGGAGTTTTCCGGAAAATTCCAGAGATACATCATCCCAAATTCCCGGCAGGTAATGCTCCTTCTCCTTATCGGTTCCTCCAGCAGCCTGACTGGGCAGATATATCCGCTCTCCTACACGGATAAGGATTTCGTTTTTCTCACCAAATTTAAGATACTGAGTTATTGGAAATTCAATCGGGGTATAGCACTCCATTGAGGTTCCACAATCCATCCCGTTTACATAAACCTGTGTGACGTACTGGCTCTTCTTAATGTTGATTATGGCTTCTTTATCTTTGAGTTGCTCCGGAATACTGATTTCTTTTCGATACCAGCTATACCTTGGGGTATAATCAAGATCCAGCAAACTATGCTCTTCCTTAAAGGTGCTTTTTACAGGCCTTTTAAAGAATTTATCGTACTCCTCAATTCTGGGATCTGCCAGGTGGATTAATCCGGGAACCACACAAGTGCGAGTAAACTTTTTAGGAGGGAATGCTTCAAGTGTCTGATCAAATTCCCAGATACCATTCAATTCAATGGTATTTTCAGACTGCGAATAAGTTGTGAAAGCAATACTCAATAAACTACCTGAAAGCAGGAAAAGTGTGAATAATCTGATTTTCCCCATGTTCAATTTTTTATTCGGACTTTTTTCTATCCAACTGACTTTCAGGAATGACAAGTTCGGACTGATGACGCTCTACCTCCAACATGATATCTGCAATTATTTCCGGATGATCCTCAGCGATATTGTATTTTTCCGAGGGATCATGTCCAAGATGGAACAGCAGGGGCGGATTATGATGCATCAGATTATCATCTCCAGCATAAGCTGATTCGGTGATAAAGTGTGCTTTATACATATCCTTACGTACTGCATATAACTCTGTCCTGCGATAATAGAACATGGTTTTCCGTAGACCCTCTCCTTCATTGAAAAGGGACGGGCTTAAATCCACACCATCCATAATCCGGTCAGCAGGAAAATCTGCTCCCGCAAGCTTACAGGCTGTGGGAAACAGATCCATGGTAGATCCCATATCTGCAACTACACCAGGATTAATCATCCCCGGCCACCAGAAGATCGTTGGTTCGCGCATGCCTCCCTCCCAGGTGGTTCCTTTCCCTTCCCGCAAAAGGCCTGCTGAACCTCCATGCTGGTCAAAGACCAGCCATGGACCATTATCTGATGTGAAAACTACCATTGTATTCTCAGCCAGCCCTTCGTTGCGCAAAGTTTCAAGCACTTGTCCCACACTCCAGTCAATCTCCTCAATCACATCACCATACAATCCGCGAAGACTTGTATCCTGAAATGCTTCGGAAGTATACAGGGGAATATGTGGAAGATTATGTGCCAGATAGAGAAAAAATGGATTTTCCTTATTTTCTCTGATAAACTTAACGGACTCTTCAGTATAGCGTTTTGTAATGGTGGTCTGCACAGCAGGACGTTCGATAATCTCTCTATCACGCATTAAAGGGACATTGTAGAACTGATACTTTCGCTCTTTCATTGCATGATCATGATTTACCCAATCCTCAGTTCTTTCAAGATCCATATCATTGCTGTATGGGATACCAAAATATGAATCAAAACCATGATTGGTCGGCAGGTACTCAGGCAGATGTCCGAGATGCCACTTCCCCACACAGGCCGTAGCATAACCACTGGTTTTCAAAGCTTCAGCAATGGTAATCTCACTTTTCTGCAATCCTCCAATGGAGTTAGGAAATAGTACCCTGCGGTTCCCACACATACCATTCCGAATGGGTAGTCGTCCGGTGATAAGTGCTGCCCTGCTTGGTGTACATACACTTGCCCCAACATAGAAGTTGGTCCATTTCTGTCCCTCTTCAGCCATCTGGTCAAGATTGGGAGTGCGAATGGTCGGGTGACCAAAGGTGCCCAGATCACCATAACCCAGATCATCACAGAAAATGATCACAATATTTGGTTGCGTTGATGATTCAGGACTATTCTTGCAGGAGTTTACCAGAAGGACTGGTAATAATATAACGGACAGAAATAAATTGATTTTAAAACTCATTTTACATGGTTAATGGTTAAAGTATAAAGATATAATTATTGCAATGATACCTCTTTACGTAATCAGTATTTTATAAAACTGGTGGATGTTGTATTCCCTTCATTGGAGGTGGCGCGCAACAGGTAGATCCCTGGATGAAGAGATTTAATGTTGATTGAAATGTGAGAATCTGTATTGGAGATTTCCATTACTACCTGACCACTGTTATTGATGATGGCCACACTGCCGATATCAGATGCATTCTCGATATTTATTAACTCGTCTGCAGGATTTGGGTATATCCTCATTTGGGAGGTGGTAACCTGATCGACGGATGTATGATCGACTTTCACTCCAATCACTATATCGCCAGCAATACCGGTACTGTCCTTATCTGAAGCAGTTACCAGCACAACACCTTCTGAAACAGAGGTGAGAAGGCCATTGGAATCCACGGTAGCGATCTCTGGCTTATCTACAGACCATTCGAACTCCACTGGGTCATCTCTGTCAATCAACACATCAGCATATAATTGAAGCGTATTTCCAGGTCCTTCAATTTCGGTTACATCTCCTTCGCTTGTAACAGCTACCAACTCCTCTTTGAAGCGGATAAAATCGAAGTAGATATCACCCGGTTCACCTCCATTGTTTGCATCAAGCCTCAGGATCTCAATTACCAGTTCTTTGTTCCATTTTTCAGCATACCTCATATCCACAAACACATCCCTGTAGGTGGTATCCTCAGGGACCATCGGAAAAGGGACAAAATCATGGCCTCCTCCACTGGGGAAAAGATACATGGCCCCTCCAATGCCAGCGGTTTCATTTTTCACACTCATCCATAAATATTTCAGATCATTCACTGCCCAGGGTGCTACAATATTCGACACATAAGGGTCTCCTCCCTCAACAGTGACCTTCAGTGCTCCCTCTGAGTGGAATACGTTGCATGCATGCGGGTTGCTATCCCACCACTCCACATCATTGATAAACTCCCATGAAGTTCTTTGTACGTCATCAATTACCTCAATGGCCATGGATGCCGGCATACCGTTTCCATCTTTTGCAGTTGCGATCACTGTAACTATTCCTTCCGACACTGCGGTTAGATACCCCGAAGCATTTACAGACGCCACCTCAGGATGATCCACGGACCAATCCACTTCAGCTGCATTCATATTTGGAATAAGTTCGGCGTACAATTGCAAACTGCTGCCCAATCCCCGGATCTCTCTCACATCCCCCTCGGTTCTGACCCGGATCAGGCTCTTCAGAAACCTTATAAAATCCACATAGACCGTCCCTGGACTATCACTGGTAACCGGTTGCAACCTGAACCTGTTATAGGTTGCGCCGGTCCAGAAATCCAGGGTATCCAGATCAATAAGCACATCCCTGAATTCAGTATCATCGGTATTTAAAGGATAATGGACTGAATCGGTGCCCCTGGCATTGGAAAAGAGATGAAAAGCTCCCGAGTCTCCGGCCGTCTCATTTTTAATACTTAACCAGAGATAGCGAAGATCTGTAGCGTCCCAGGACTCAACTCCATTATCTACAGAGGATTGATCACCCGACACAGTGAATTTCAGACTGCCATCTGATTGTTCCACAGTGCCGCCTGTGGGATCCAGGGTCCACCCTTCCAGGTCATCTGTAAATTCCCAACTATTTTTCTGTACTCCTTTTAGGTTATAGATCTCAGAACGAATTTGATCCAGCGTCCCAATCACCAGCCAGTAATCGTATTCATATACAGAGTTTTTATTCAATGTTTCTGTTTTTACAGGCGCTATATAAGAGGTGGATCCATCGCTAGCTTCAAATCCCGGTTGCCCGGCCATACCCGCCAGGAAGTTATTACTGATGGGCGTATAGACACCCATCCCCCAGTGGTTGTCATCTACAAAGGCCATCCAGTTTTCAGTTACCATATCATTCTGGTAGCGGCCCCAAAATCCATCCTCCAGGTGTACTACCACCGGATTGTCCAGTGGCGCCCCTGTAAACGGAGAATTCCCAAAGTAGGAAAAAAGGTTTTTTAAAGCTGAGATGGGATATACTGCCGGTAACTCCTGGTGGTTGGCTTTTCCTTCATCCCATATGTTATCGGTCCGATGGCAGGTTAATTTGTTGTGTACTTTAACCACATTGCCCATGAGGGTGGTCCACTGCTCCATTTCAGCCTCAGCAGGCTCATTGTTCATATCCCATAACATGGGAATGCATTTCACATAGAGGGTATTTCCATCCACACTCTGCTCCAGAATTTCGGCCCTGTTGTTATAGGAATCACCTACCTGGATGGGGTTCCACGACCAGGGCGACCAGGCAGGATTCTGGCCATCAGCTATCCTGTTCAGGGTTTGTCCCGCATAATAGGATTGCTGTATATACCTCCCCTCATCATGGATATTCACCAGGTTTCTGGTGGTGCCCGATTTCGATATGTAATTAATCGCCCCACCCCGGGTCAGATCAAGCTTTAGATGTAATGTATCATTATTCAATTCAATAGTTTCCTGGGCATTAAGAAAATGCCCCGTCATCAGAATGGCCACAATTAATCCTGTACGTATCATCATATCAATTTGAGTCAATTATAAAAAATGCTTCTATCATCAATGGATATATAGTTTGATGCTTTTCTTACTCTAAAACAATCTCTACAGATTGTATGCCTTTACGATCAAAAGAGATAAATGGAATCTCTGACTCCAATCCATTTACCTTGAATGACTTAATTCTTGTACCATTGCCTGTTATACTGATATTTAGCAGCATGTCTTGGTATTTCATCCCTGTGAGCCTGATCTCATTCAGATTCGTTGGAATACATGGTGAAAACCCAATTCCTTTCTCATTCAAACCAATACCAAATAATCCTGAAAAAATCATTCTCATATATGCTGTTGCTGACCAGGTTTGTCTTCTTGTGGATTCCCACAAAGTAATCTCTTTTCCACTTGCCTGCATACCTCCATATCTTTCGCCTGTAACAGGGTGGTACATTTCTGAGAATTGCATATCTCTTACGGCATGATTTGCTAAATTGAAAAGTTCGTGAGCGAAGATCTCTACTTCATGATTTTTTGCTGCAACATCTGCCCACATACCCTGTATCTGTGGCCATACTGTAACATTGTGTCTACCAAACGACATACCGTCTTTATCTGTTTTAAAACGAGGCAATTCGGGCCATCCACATGTAACTCCTGCAGCAGAAATATGTTGGTTTTTAAATATTGATTCTATTTGTGAATCAGATGCAATTCCAAACATAATTGCATAGGCACTACCTAAAGCTTCCTGGAGCTCACAAACTCCTTCTTCATCAATATAGAAACTATAAACACCGGTCTTCTCATTCCATAAATTGTTATTTATTGCTGTTTTCAGGTTCAATCCTTTTTCGGACCAATGGTCTTCATCTTTTTCACCAAGTTCTTCCGCCATTTTCTGCACTACTGAATAGGCATTATAATAGAGACAATTGGTAGAGGTAGCCATCATAGGGATTCCATATCCAGGCTTTGATACTTTGTCTTTGTTATATTTCGGCCATAAGTAAGCTCCACTTTGCATATTGGTACTGGCATACTTTTTTGGATAAGCCGCAACACCATCACTCCAACCCAGACCTCTGAATAGATTGTGCTCTGCATTGAATTCGGTTTCCTCATAGTAGTCCAATGAAGTTTTAGTCACTTCGAAAGCAGTTTTAAGAAATTCCCTGTCACCGGTAGTCAGGTAGTGATTCCAGGCTCCCGTGCTCCAGATAATCGCATCCCAGTACTGTCCTGTCATCCTTAATAATCCATTTTCATCTTCTTTTAACACCGAATACAATGTATTTTTTGATACCTCAGGAACAATAAATGAACCCGCATTCCATGCATTTATTGAAGCATCACGTATCCAAGGATTTCGATAATCAATTCCAGCAATAATAACCGCTACCGTATCGCCAGTCATCTTACTCTTGTAATCCTGAATATTTGTAAATAAATCTCCAACCGCTATTCTAAATGCCATATCCAATGTGAGGTCACCGGTTAATAGAATAGGGAGACTTATATTAAAAGAGTTGTCTGATTTTTCAACAATAGGAGCTTCACTACGCGGCGAACTACAGGATATAGCAACGAATATCCAGAGTAAACTTGATAATAACTTTCTCATTCTTTTAATCTCTTACCAGGATCAGTCTGTTTAAAGAAAAAACACTCTTCTCAGGGGTAGTCTGGAATCTGAATGTGAGTGTATTTCGAAATTCATCCATTTCAATATCGCATACATACAAGTTCTCCAGACGCTCTTTTTCGAGACCAAACAGCGATATGGGCTCACTGATCTTTGTTTGTCTTTGCCATAAAGAAACATCACATCCTTCTGGATTTCTATTTACATCTAAATAGAGTTTATACTTTCCATGAGGTATCTCTTTCAACGAAACTCTCAGTCTTGATTCATTATTTACTTTGAAGTTGTAAATAAACCCCCCGGTTTCTCCCCATTCAGTGCGAATGTCCATATCCCGCCAAATATCAAAGGACATCAATTGCGGGTATATGATTAGCTTTTCTGGATAATAGATTGCACTCAGTTCATTTGTTGGCTGAACAAGATCTGATTTTGGCGTATCGCAATAATAGAATCCCAATGAAGTATTATTAACCGGTACATTGTTCCCCACAGGTCCGTGTTCCATGCTGTAATGCAAGCTCTCATTAAATGAGATCTTATCAGTGATGTGAAAACGGTATCCTCCGGTTCTGCATGATGGGAGAGAATAGTCCAATGAACCATGAACAGGTAAACTCACTTTCGTATCCCATCTGTCAATGAAGGCATACCATCCCCCGTTAAAATAATCTTCAGATCCGGTTCCGTG
>JAOZUK010000436.1 GCA_029938715.1 Bacteroidales bacterium
TCCAGAATGTGGTAGATCCCGTTCTGCAATACTACCCGGCAGATCCCGACAAGGCCGTGGGTACTGCCATGATTGTGGCTCCGGGAGGAGCATTTGTAAACCTCATGATGAGTTATGAAGGAGTGGATATTGCCAAACGCCTGAATGAAATGGGTGTTGATGCTTTTGTCCTGAAATACAGGCTTATCCATGATGCAGACAGGGAGAAACAGAGGGGGCAGGATCTTCGGAAAATGGCAGGGGCTGATGGACAGCAGGCGGTGCGGTTGATCAGGGCTCGTGCCAGAGAATTCGGAATTAAAGCTAACCAGATAGGGGTCATGGGCTTTTCAGCAGGTGGACATGTCACCCTTGCAACGGTGATGGGACCAGCAGATGCCAGACCCGATTTTGCTGCTCCTGTATATGCTGCCACTGGCTCTGATTGGGGACAGACCATTGTAGTTCCTGATCATGCTCCTCCACTTTTTATTGCTACGGCAGCTGACGACCAGATCATCCCCTGGGAGCGTTCCATGGAACTATTTGCCGCCTGGCGAAATGCTGGAATTCCCGCTGAGTTGCATATTTTCCAGACAGGTGCCCATGGATTTGTGAAAAAAGGAGGAGGAGCTGACCATTTTATGGATCGCCTTGAAGAGTGGATGAGTGTTAACAATTTACTATAATGGGATATTTAACAAGAGTGACAAAAGTAAAGCTAATTTTCCCCACCATGGCCTTAATTCTTCTTTCGGGTTGTAAGGCTCCGGAGAAACCAAATGTTGTCTTTATCCTTACGGACCAGTGGAGGGCATCTTCTCTGGGGTATATGGGTGATCCCAATGTAAAAACACCCCAGCTTGATCAACTTGCTGACCAGGCAGTAAATTTTGTGAATGCGGTAAGTGTATCACCTGTTTGTACTCCTTACAGGGCATCGTTGTTAACCGGCCGGTTTCCATCTTCCACCGGAATGATTCTGAACGACATCTACCTGCCCTCTGAGGAGTTGTGTATGGCCGAAATTTATCAGTCAGCTGGGTACCAGACAGCGTACATTGGAAAGTGGCACCTGGACGGACATGGAAGGTTGAACAATGTGGAGCCGGAACGCCGGCAGGGATTTGAATATTGGAAGGCCCTGGAGTGTTCCCACGATTACAACCAGATGCCTTACTATGAGAATGAGGATCCGGATCAAAAGATATGGGACGGCTACTCCCCGTTTGCCATCTCCAAAGATGCAACAACATATATGACTGAACATGCAGGTGATCAGCAGCCCTTCCTGCTTTTTGTTTCCATTGCCACTCCGCATTTCCCCCATCATTCTGCCCCGGATGAGTATATGAAGATGTATCCACCCTCAGAGATCAAGCTTAGTCCCAATGTTCCTGAAGAATTACATGAAAAAGTTTTGTCTGAGATCCAGGGGTACTATGCACATTGTACCGCGACCGATCTGGCCATTGGGTCTATGGTTGAGCAGATGAGATCCCTGGGTTTATTGGAGAATACCATCCTGGTGTTTACCTCAGACCATGGAGAGATGATGGGTTCCCACGGAAGGTTGCCTTTCAGGAAACAGCTGGCCTGGGATGAATCCATACATGTTCCTTTTCTTATCCGGCTACCAGATGGTGAGGCCCGTCAGGGAGTCAGAGTCCAGGCTCCGATCACCACACCCGATATTCTTCCCTCTCTGCTAGCGCTATGCGGCATTGAGATTCCCATAACCATAGAAGGGGATGATCTTTCCGGATTGATGTTGGAACCGGACCCTGAGGCGGACCGGGCTGCACTGATTATGAATGTCTCTCCCTTTGATGTGAACTGGGATGATCGCGAATACAGGGGGATCCGCACCGCAAGGTATACCTATGCGGTAGCACCAGAGGGGCCTATCATGCTGTTTGACGACCGGTCAGATCCATACCAGATGGATAACCTGGCCGGGAACCCCGCGTATACTGATATCCAGGCAGATCTTGAGCAACAACTGCGCCGGGAGTTAAATGAAATAGGAGAGGAAGATTTTAAACCAAAGGATTTTTATATCGATAAATGGGGCTTTGAAATTGAAAAAAACAATATAAATTATTGGAGCTTTTATGAAGGGGAGGGTAAAGTTCAGAGTCCAAAACTGAATAAATAAAAGTTCAGTTAATTCCAGGTGAGTAAGAACAACAGCAAGCCCAAAGAGAATGAAAAATATAAAGAGAGCCTTTCAAATTCTAATTGTGATCCTGGCCAATCCTCTATTTGGATCCGATACCCTCTTACCTCGCATCGACACCCACATACATCTCTATGATACCCGTCGGGAAGGGAGTAGTACATTCCTGAATCCCACGGTTCACGAAAAGATTTACTTTCCGCATTTTGCCGAAACTTTCGTGGATACTGCCGGACCGGCAGGTGTTAACTATGCTGTGGTTGTGGAAGCCAGTCAGCGGCGTGAGGACAATTACTGGCTGATGCAGCATGTGGATACTTCCAATGCCCTGGTAGCCTTTATTGCCAACCTCGATCCCCGGGACCCATTTTATATTGCCGATCTGGATTCGCTCTGCACCTTTGAGAAATTCAGAGGGATTCGCATCAGGCCCTCCACACCCATCAACATCGCAGAACCAGACATCATGGCAAGTTTTTCCCACCTTGCAGATAAGAACCTGGT
>JAOZUK010000437.1 GCA_029938715.1 Bacteroidales bacterium
GCTGCACAGGTGGTGACCGCCGTAATCAGGATAGGGCGCACCCGGGAGAGTCCGGCCACAAGGATGGCCCGTTGTTTCCGGTATCCTCTCTTTCGCAGCACATTGATAAAATCGATCAGTATGATCCCATTGTTGACCACTACACCCAGCAGGATCAGAAATCCCATGATGGTGTTGGCATTGAACAGTGATTCGCCGGTGACCGTCAACAGGAAAAAAGAACCTATGGCTGCCAGTGGTATTGAAAACAGCAGTACAAAGGGGGTTACAAAGGACTCAAAAATGGCTGCCAGGATCATATAGACCAGGATCATGGCAATCAGGAACATATACTTGAACTCATCCAGTCCGGAATCCTCCTGAACCAGCTCCACCGCCACACCCGAGGGGATATTGGAATACTGAATCAGCTCCTCAATTTCACTTCTTGCATAGTCCAGCAGGTCATTGGAGTCGTACACATCGTCGTTGTACTGGTAACGAAGCTCCACCTGCTTCTCCTGGTTGACACGGGAGATATCACGCAAGCCTGTGGCATAAAAGATCTCAGAGATCTCCTGGAGTTCAAAGAGGTTCTCATCTTCACTGTCGGGAATCTGGAGTGCCTGCAGGTCCTCCATCCGCTTCTCCTCATCCTCCTCGTCCACCACATCATTGTACTTGATGATGATTTCATACTCCTCGTTGTCCTGACTAAAATTAACTCCCGAGCTGATTTCACTGGTAAATGAGCTCAGTTCGTTTACCACCCCAAGCCGGGTGATGTCGTATCGGTCCATCATCAGGGAGTTGAAGTCGAGATGAACCTCTGGCTGGTTTTCACGAACCGAAAGTCTGGCCGAACTGATATTATCCAGTTCGTCCATATAGGATTGCAGATCTTCACCTACCTCTACCAGCAGGTTAAAATCCTGTCCCTTCAATACGATATACTCCTCATCTTCGCCAATTCCCAGTAACTTTTCAAAACCGGCGTCTCCGCCCATGTTGCCTCCACCTCCACCTCCGCGCATGTTCCCGGCTCCCGAAGATGAGGCGGTCAGACTGATATCCGATGCAGGCAGATCCTTTACCATTTCGTATGCTTCCGACTGTATCTGTCCGAATGAGCGGTTGGCAATCTTACGATAATCATCCTGCAGTACAATGGTCACGGTGGCCTCCTCCTCTTCGATCCTGGAGATCACCTCCTTATGCTCTTCAATCTCCATAAGTGCCTGTTCCATACCCGATACCAGTGCGTCAGTGGCATTGAGAGTGGTACCGGTGGGCATGGTTACATAGAGGGCAATCTGATTGGTCTCCAGTTCCGAAAGCTTGTTCACGGATACAGAAAGGCTGGCCAGGATGGTCCCGAAAAAGAGTATCAGTACCCCGATAATGGTAGGTGCAGGATTCCGAAGGGCTGTTTTTAGCAGGGAGAGGTAGATCCTTACCAGCCGGTTATCCAGTGACACCTCCTGGTAGACCTCACGTTTCTTTTGCTTTCTGCGTTTCAGGATCAGGTGAACCCCCATGGGAATCAGAAGCAGGGAGACCATCAGGGATACGGCCAGGGTGGAGATGATAGATACCCCGATATGCCTGGCCAGCAGCTTAATAAGGAAATCTGAAGAGAAGACAAAGGGGATAAATACTGCAATGGTGGTTCCTGTGGCGGCCACAATGGAACGCCATACTTCCCCGGTTCCCTTTACCACCGCTTCGGCAGGCTTCACCCCCAGGCTCCTTAGACGGTAAATATTCTCCAGCACCACCACCGAAGTATCAAGCAGCATCCCAACCGCCAGTGCGATACCAATCAGTGTAAGGCTGTTAATGGAGATATCAAAGGCAAAAAAGAAGTTAAATGCTGTAAAAATTGAAATTGGCATGGCCATGGCCACCAGCAGGACCAGTCTTACATTTCGAAGAAAAACCCACAATACAAAGATGGCCAGCAGGGCACCGGTGAGGGCCAGTTGAATGATCTGGTTGATGTTGTCCTCCATCAGCTCAGCGCTGTTATCCTGCACAATCACCTCAATATCGAAGGGCTTACCCTCCCTGTTCAGCTTTTTAAGCTGATCCTCCACTTTATGAGACAATTCGATGATATTGGCCTGGGCATCGTTGATTATCTCCAGGGAGACTGCATCTTTTCCATTCACCCGGCTGATGGTCTCTTCCTCTTTCTCTCCATAATAGACCTCTGCAATATCCTTCAGTTTCACCGGGTTGTTCCCCCGCCCGATGATCAGTTCCTCGATCTGGTAGATGTGGTCATATTCTGCATTTAAGTAGACAAAGAAGCGTTGCCCCTGTTCTTCTACAACTCCCCCATACTGACGCAGGTTCATATTGGAGGCGAGGACACTCCTTACCCTGGAAGGGGCAATATTGTAAGCATCACAAGCAGCACGATCCAGGATGATATCCACCGACTTTTGTTTTCCCCCGAAGATGTTAACAGCAGCTACACCCTCGATGTTTTCCAGCTGGCTCACAACATGTTGATCCACATAGTTCCGCACCCGGTTTACCCCCCCCGATCCCCTTGCCTGCAGACTCATCAGCGTGTTATCGATCTCATCCAGATCGATCTTAACCACCTGGAGGCTGAAATCATCGGGCAGGTCGCCGCGGATGGAGGCCACTTTTTCGTCCAGTTTGAGATAGG
>JAOZUK010000155.1 GCA_029938715.1 Bacteroidales bacterium
TTTCAGGATCGGTCATGATGGTCGCAGGATTTGAATTCACCAGGACTATTTTATAGCCCAGTGATCGCAAAGCTTTGCACGCCTGTGTCCCTGAGTAGTCAAATTCACAAGCTTGTCCGATAATAATAGGTCCGGAACCAATGATCAATATCTTTTCAATGTCGTTACGTTTAGCCATGATGGTTTCAGGTTTTGTATAATTGCACTCATAAGTTATTCTGAATGGTATCAATGCGCCACTCCCCCAATTGTTTTATGCGGTTTAATACGTTGGATGTCACTCGGTTGTGAATGTTTTCCCAGATTCTGTTTACCAGCTTTCTGCGATTTTGCCAGTTTTCCTTTCCGTAAAAATTGAAACTCACGGCGAATATTAACTGTGACTGAGCTACTTCACCCATGGAGGGTATGGAAGAGCGAACATACATGACATAAACTCCAATTGGATAACCGCCTGAGCATTTGTAGAGTAAATAACGCGCATTGTCAAAATCAAAAGCATCAGGAACCTGTTTTACTTGAATGGCATTCAGAAGAAATAGGGGAATCATCTTAAAACCAAAGAAGCTTTTCATAAATTTGAAGGGATACTTCTTCCAGCCAAAAGGGTGAATTTGTATCCTTTTCAGGTCATCGTCAATTCGGTCGACTTTTGCTATATGATTTGGCCAGCAGGTTGAATCGCCATTCCATTGTAAAAGTTCATTAAATATATAACTCACCGGAGCCTCCACTCCAATTTTGTGAATATTCAGAACAGAATACCGGTTGGGATCAATGCCAATTCGTTGCATCATCCGGAGGTTGTAATTATCCCTCTCCTCTACTGTTTCAAATTTGATCAGTGTGGATTCCTCAGGTTTATGCAACAGAAAGTATTTGATATCTGTCAATAATCCTTTACTTCTTGATGGCGATTTTTTATCACTGTCTTCAAGCATATATTCTTCTTCTCTCATCCCGGAAACCTGGTACTCCGGAGGATTGTAAAGTTAAGGAATGCACTGGATACTTAGATGTTCATCATGGTTTAATTTCTCAGCGATAGACAGAAACCGGGGATCAGTGAACAAAAGGCTCAGGTCGAACAATTTGGAAGTGTTAATCTACTTCATAATAAAGTTTGATCCAGAAGAATGTATGATCATCACAAATGGGAGTCCCGTCAGTACTCAGGGTGATCTCTCCATCTGAATCCTGGCTCTCATAATCCAATGTGGTGATGTAGTTGCATGCATTCTCATCGTAGGCATAAAAATAGTAGAGAGGAGCATCGAACAGATCTGTTTTGTAACCCTCGAAATCAAGGTTTTCTCCGGTGACTGTGTAGGTATAGGAATAGGAAGTGTTATAGTAATCATGTGTTTCGGTAAAGGAGTAGCGGGTAATGTACTTGGGGTATCTGTCCGGATCGAATTCGATCTCAATGGTGCCGGAAGAGATATAATATTCACCAGGATCGCTCCAGCTGGCAGTAAAGGTATGATCGATCACATCTCCCTCATGGACAGTGCTGGCATACGTATAATCATCCTCCGATGTGCTCCCGGTGTTATCTGTATAATTGACCCTGGCGGTGACTTCCACTTCCACCTGAAAGAAGTTTGCCGGTGCAGCCGGCGTTGTTTTAAGGGTCGATTCCAGCTCAATATCAATGGTCTCATCGGAGGGCCCGTTGGAGCTGTTCACCACAGCCACAGGGATTGAAGAGTAACTATTGTCTGTTAATGTCTTCAGGTTGGCGATGGTCAGGTCGGCCGCCTGGTCAAAGTACTCCAGCTGTTTATCCTTTAACCCGAATGCCATGGCGGTAACATAATCCCAGTTCTGACTGGACGGAGTCGCCTTCAGGTTCAGTGTGGCTTCTTTTTCGAAGGAAGGAAACAGAAAACTGACGTTGAAGAGTCTGGCCGACAGGTCCGCGTATTCGGCTTCATTGAAACGCGAAGTGTCCTTTTCATAAAAGAAATCGACCTGGTAATCCACCCCCGGGAACAGCTTCAGGAATTCCCCGGCCGGCACATCCACCAGCTGCCGCGTCATGTACTTCTCAAAAAAACCTGGCCACCACTGGTATTCCGGTTCGTCCAGGGTATTAATGATCCCCTCCATCGCCGTGTGGGATTCGCTGTTCAATATTTCCATGATGATATTCATCCAGAGCGCATTGTCACCCGGGTACCGCTGGTCCAGGTACTTGATAAATGGATACATCCCCACTGCATGCATCTTTTCCTGTGGAGTGATCGCTCCTCCAAAGTTCGAGTAAATCCGGGAACCTTGAATATATTTCCCGGACCCGGCCTCCATTCCGATGAATGGAGAGATCCCAACAATGGGGAAAGCTTCAGTTTTGTAAAAGGAATTGCCGGTGAACTTCTCTTTCATATAGAGCGCAGATGCGTAAGCATACCAATCCATAGAATCTCCACAGTAGAGGTAATAAAGCATCCGGTAGACCCAGATATATGCGGAGGCTCGTAGTTCCTCATATGTAACCTGCTCCAGTGCTGATTTGGAAGTATTTACCTTAATCCCCATATACATAGGATAGCGCGCCAGGGCCGCCATACCACCCTCATCCTTTGCCACCGGTCCCATTCGGGGCATCTTAATGCCGTAGGCTCCTTCTCCTGTTTCATTCTTGTCGGTGACAACCACCGTTGGTTTCCCGAATAAAGTGACAGCGGCTTCCAAACCCTTCTGTTCCACCAGTCCCAGTTCAAAATAGGCCCGCATGGCTTCTTCCATATATTGGTCCAGTTGAAGAATCTTTTGCTGATCCAGATTGGAAGGATAGGAGTAATTAAAATAAGTACCTTTTTGTGCCTTCATATAACTTATTCCATACATCACCCTGATAAGTGCTGGATAGAAAAGAGCAGATTTCAATTCACCTTCCGCCTCCTCTTCCCCATTCAGGGGAGGGATCGAAGCCACCAGGTACCCTGAGGAGTCAGTTGCGGGGTAAAGGGCATAGGTGGTCACTTCCTTCTCCGGTTCGAGCATCTCATCCACATCTCCTGCAGCCAGGTGGCTTTCTTCTCCAAGAATTCCTTCATATTCAATCCGGATGGTGATGGTTCCTGTGGTCACAGAAGGGATACCTGTAATCCTATAAACCGGGGTAACTGCATTTTCCCCAAATTCGTCCGTATATACCTCTTCATCAGTGATCTGGATCGTATAGGTGGAAGGGAAGGTCCCGGGAGGAACGGTAATGGAAATCCCCTCAGCCTCCAACATCCCACCATCGGGGCCTATCTTCGTTTCCGCCAGGACAGGGCCGTTGTCTTCAGGGACAATCTCGTCTTTAGGACAGGAGATAACGATCAGCGGCAGTAAAAATATCAGCCAGAATTTCTTCATTGGGTTATTATTTGGGTCGTTATATCATTGATACATTATTTTCCACTACTCTGGTAATAGAGCGTCATATCGAACTGGCTGTCCTGATCACATCGGACGGTTCCATCCACGGAATGGGAAAGGATTGTCCCATCATAGGCCGTATAGGTCTCCGTCATGGAGGTAACGTAATTACATACCTCAACACCGGAGTATTTGAATCTGATATGGGGAAACTGGTACGCCGGATCCCGGGTACCCTGAAGATCCAGGTTCTCCCCAACGATGGTACTGGTGTGAATAAAGGCATCCTCATCAGTGATTTCGTGAATATAAAATCTCGTTATATATTCGGGAAATCTATCCGGATCAAACTCCACAATAATGGTACCTGAATTGATGCCGTCACATCCCTCACACCATGGTTCGCTCCAGGTGGCAGTGAAGGTATGATCGATCAGTTCACCCTTGCGTGGATCCTGATAATACCAGTACTCCAGCTCCTGGGTAAGCCCGTCGATATCGGTATTTGTGCATCTTGCTATAATGGATTGAATAACTACATAATTGAAATCCGGAACTGTTTGAAGCCTGGTGTCCAGCTCAATATGCATCTTTTCATCGGTAGTAGGTTCGCTGGCACTGTTGACCACTGCCACCAGGATGGAGGAGTATCCGCTCGTTCTCAGGGTTTTTAGGTTGGGAACGGTCAGGTTGGCAGAGCGGTCGAAATATTCCAATGTATTTCCCTTTACTCCGAAAGCAAGGGTTGTTATATAGTCCATGTTCAGGCTTGATGGCCCCACTTTAAGGTTCAGACTGGCCTCATTCTGAAATTCGGGAAAGAGGAAATTGACCTTGTAAAGCCTGGCGGAAAGGTCCGCGTAGTCCGCATCGCTGAGCCAGGTGGAGTCGGTTTCATGTTTAAAATTAATTTGATCGAGCGGGGTTAGGGTCTTCAGAAACGCATCAGCCGGTTGATCCACCAGCTGCCGGGTCAGAAATTGTTCGAAAAATGCCGGCCACCACAGGTATTCAGGTTCTTCAACGGCATTGATGATACCTTCCATGGCTGTTTTGGATTCAGACCACAATATCTCCCTCATGATCCTGACAAAGAGTTCCTTGTCATCCGGGAATCGCTGATCAAGGTACTTGACAAATGGATACATCCCCATGGCATGAAATTCCATATTTCTGAAAATCCTTCCGCCATACTTTACATAGACATCTTCAGTGGCCGTGTACTCCTTCTTTCCCGCCTCCATCCCTTTGAATGGAGACATCCCATCAACTGAAAACAGTGCTGGAATATAGTCTGACACCCCTGCATATTTCTCCTGCATCCATAAGGCCGAAGCATAGGCAAACCAATCCATGCGGTCCCCAAAATAGAGATAATAGACCATGCGGTATACCCACAGGTAGGCATAGGAGGTTAACTTCTTTTCGGATGCCATTTCCAGGGCAGATCTTGAGATATTTATGTTGATTTTCAATAACCTGGAATACCGTTCCAGCGGGATCTTGCCATGGTCCTCCAATGCACATTCAGCCAGAAATGGCATCCTGACATTATAATCAAGGAACTGTATCTCTTCATCATTGGTGACAACAACCCTGGGTCTCCCGTAACCCATGATCATGGCATCCACGATGCCCTGATCAGCCAATCTCATCTCAAAAAATGTCTGCATGGCCTTATCCATATCTGCCAGGAGTTGATTGATCTTCTGCCCATCGGTTTTATAGGGACACGTGAGCTTAAAGTAGGACCCCTCCCAGGATATCATGCGAGTGATTGCATTGGCAATCATGGAAAATGGAACAATACCCAGGGTCGACTTCAATGCAGATTCGTCAACCTGATCCCCTTCCAGTGGAGGAATCCTTGCAACCAGGTACCCGGAGGAGTCCGTGACCTCGTATAGACTATAACTGCTGACCGCCTTAGCTTCTTCCTCTTTTTGGATGGTTTCGATCCCTCCCAAAGCCACATAACTTTCATCCTCCAGCGTTCCTTCGTATTTGATGGCCAGGAATAGATAACCGGAAGTCACAGAGGGCATTCCGTCAATGCGAAACGTCTGGGAGGCGCCATTCTCACCAAAATCATCAGTAAACTCCTCCTCCAGAGATATTTGAAGCTTATAAGTACCTGAAAATGTACCGGGAGGAACCGTTATGGAGAGGCCTTCTGCCTCCAGAACCGCTCCTGCAGGTCCGATCTCGGCTTCAGCCAGCACTTTACCTTCATTCTCCGGGGGAATAACCTCCTTTATACATGAAAAAAGCAAACAAGCAAGGGCGATGAGGATGAAGGATCTAATCATTTCAGTACCGTTGGTGTGACTTCTGTCTGATCACAAGCTTTTGTATAGCAAGCATATTTCCATCCCCCTTTATCCGGCATATATAATATCCACTCTTAATCTCAGATAAGTTTATGCTAATAGTGTTCTCTCCCTGAACCACGCTTGCTAATTCTTTTTGAAGAATAACTTTGCCATTCACATCAATCATGGTAAAAACCAGCTCCTTTGAATCATTAGACTTAAAGGTTATAGTTACATTGTCCGAAGCCGGATTTGGATATATATTAAAATCCAGGGCGCTTAAATCAGTTGGATCAATTCCAGTGGTATTTTGTGCGATAAAGCTTATACAGTTCCCATAGGCCGTACCTGCACTGTTAGTGGCAAAAGCTCTGGCATAATATGTTTCTCCTTCGGTTAGCTCAGTGAGGGTTGCTGTAAAATCTCCTGTTCCTGTACCTACTGTTAAGATTTGGTTATCAATTGTTGGATTATATATCATTCCCCATGCTATACCTCTTGAAGTGACCTCTCCTCCTCCGTCTTCAATAACATTTCCATTTAATGTAGCACTTGTAGATGAAGGATTACCTGAAAATTTAGTGATTATAGTAGGCAAAGTTACTATACCATTGTTAATGGTAAAAGCTTCTCTTACTGCACTTTTAATCAAATCCCCATAAATAAATTTTTCTAATATGGTGATGAGGACAATCTCTGCTACCTCTTTAGGAGTTTTATTTAATGACTGGTTTCTAATTTGTGATAAGTATTCTCGCTCGAAGGTTTGAATAGTTCTGTCAATATCTGACAAAACAGCACTTTTCAACGATTGTGATTTAATTGCAGATTCTTCTTCACTGGAATAGATATAATCTAGTGTTCTATACATGCGTTCATCCAGGCTGTCCAGAAAAAAAGGATCATCAAGGGCAATGGGATCATAACTGCTCATAATACCATCATATTCGCTACAAAATCCTTCAAAATCAGTATCAGTAACTTCATATGCATTAAGAGTGAGCAAATAATTAGGGTAGATAGATTTAACTACATTATAGGTATTGCCGTCACTCATCCCGTAACTATTTATTGTGGCCAATCGAAATTCATGACTTAAAATCAGATCAATACCATTATGAAGTGTAAGTTCATTATTAAGTTGAATAATACTATCATAGGCAGTCTCTTCCAGACTATCAATTGCATCATCATAAGAATCGTCAAAATCTTCGACGTTAACTACCGTAGAATATAATATTGTTTCCAGCGTATCCAGATATGCTTTAACATAGCTGGAGTCATAACCCAAAGCATCTAATTTAAAAGCGAACCAGGGAACCTTATAACTGAAAATATAATATGCCGAATTTTCATCAGAACCAATGGTTGCTGACTTTTTTTCACAATTTTCCATATTAACTCTTACCCCGTGCTGATAACAGTCAGTAGATACACTTCCATTGGGATAAGAAATCTTAGAAACACCATGCCTTACTCCTTCCTTCATTTCAACATCTTCTTTATGTGTCATAATATAATTGTCATCCTCATAAACAATTGTTGTCGGTCCGTCCCATCTGCCACTAGCATCAACATTCCCCTGGATAGTCTCGGTATTACCACCTGAATATTGTTTTGATAGCTCATAACGACCATCAGGTAGCAACCTTTTTTGCTGACTTACTCCAGGAATAGTGGATAATGCAAAATATCCAAATATTGCGATAGCGATTGTAGACAGAAAAGTTTGCCAGAACGATTTTTTTAGAATTATTTTTTTCATATCAATAAATTAGGGTTTAGTTAATTAGGCGGTTGGGGATTTTCTTGTCATGGCTTATTTTATTACTATTCGGCCTGTTTATTATATGTGCTGTGATAAGTCCAAAGGTGATTCCAATTGCACTCCAGAGGATATCGTTCAAACAAAATGTGCCTTGGAGGGCTCCGGTAAGTTGAAGCACTTCAAATCCAAACACAAGAACCGGAATACTCAAAAACCAGAAATATTTCAAAAATGAACGGCTTCCTCTCCATATAACTAAAACAATTAATGTATAGGCAAATGCCCACAAGCCACTTGTCAACGAATAAACAATCCATTGCGGAAGAAAAGAGCAGATAGAAAGTGATTTTTCTCTTACTGTATAAAGCCAGTTTTCGATTCCGACTGTACTAAACCAGTTTAAAAAGAGAGGTTCAACCGGCCGAAATAAGATGTAAATCAATCCTCCTGCAAAAATAGCCAATGAGGACAAAAAGATATATTTCCTTTTGGAATAATGCCTTGATATATAGTTAAAACTCATATCCATTTTTACAGATGATTTGTTTTAATCTACCTGATTGAAGTACATCCAATTTACGAAAAAAGAACTAAACAGCGAATCTTTTTCCATTCCAAAGCTTGCATTGGCTTTGGTCGTGCTGAACTGATGGTACTACCCGTTATCCTGAAAAACGATTTGAAGAAAATAGTATCGAAGAGATTTTTGTTATGAAAGTTTTAAAACAGCATTGGAAATTGCTTCAATAGCAAAGTCAATTTCTTCCTCTGTTGTATATTTTCCTGTGGAAATGCGTACAGTGCTGGCTGCAGTCAATAAATCCATATTCATTGCTTTTAGCACCGATGATATTTCAGTAATACCTGAATGACAAGCTGAACCGGTAGAAATTAATACCTCATTGCCTATTAAGGTAGTAAGCGTATGAGCTTCAATTTTGTCAAAAGCTATGCTTAGAGTATTGGGCAGACTATTGTCAATATTGGTATTCACTTTTATATTCTTGAGATTGCGTAACAATCCTTCCAATAGTTTTTCCCTCGTATCAAACATATTCCGATAATTAATATCAATATTGTTAGTTGCAATTTCGCAAGCCTTGCCTAATGCTACTATTTGAGCTACGTTCTCAGTTCCTGGTCTGACACCTTCTTCCTGTCCTGCTCCATACATCAAGTTTTCAATATCTACACCTTGTTTGATATAAAGTGCACCAATTCCCTTGGGTGCGTAAAGTTTATGTCCTGCAATGGAGAGTAAGTCAACTCCAATCGCCTTCACATCAATATCAACTTTACCAACGGATTGTGCTGCATCGGAATGCAACAAGATGTTGTTATGCTTTGCTATTTCAGAAATCTCTTTAATAGGCTGAATGGTACCTATTTCATTATTTGAGTGCATAATAGTGATGAGCGCAGTATCAGGTCGAATGGCGCTTTCCACATCAGATGGATTTACTTTCCCGGTCTTATCCACAGGAAGCCATGTAATCTCCCATCCTTGCAAAGTAAGATGTCTGCAAACATTTGTTACAGCTGGGTGCTCGATAGAAGAGGTAATAATATGTTTTCCTTTTTCCTGACCAGCAATAACACTCCCCCTAATGGCATGATTATTCGATTCGGTACCCCCACTTGTAAAAGTTATTTCCTCAGGTCTGGCATTGATAAGGGTTGCCACCTGTTTTCTTGCCTTGTTAATAGTTCCCTTATTCTCTCTACCGATGGAATATGAACTGGACGGATTACCAAAATAGGATTGAATAAATGGTATCATTTCATTGATAACATCCGGATCTATAGGGGTTGTTGCATTGTAATCGAGATATATCGGTTTTTCCATATTAATTCATTTTCAGTTGATTCATCTTCCACTCAGGATTTTCACTGCGAGAAGTTTTGAGAGTCCATTGTACATGATGTCCTTAAATTCTCACTTCAGTGCTAAGCTTTTCCCATGGTCGCAAGTTTGAAACTAACAAAAATAATTCTCATGCAAAGGAAATTTAGTCGGCTGTTTGAAATCTATTATAATACAACCAGCTTCCTGATCATAGTGGTATTTTGCATATGAATCCGGATA
>JAOZUK010000042.1 GCA_029938715.1 Bacteroidales bacterium
GGAATTATCGGGTTATCCCATTCCTGATTCTTACGAAATTACAAAGTTAATTTATGAATCCGGGGCACCATATATCCTGTCACTCTCTAATTCGGCTGCTAAAGCAGGTGATTATATCACCCATCGTGATAAAGTGTTAAATCTGGGAGTTTACGCAACCGACCTCTGTTATGCCACCACCTATATGATGAAGCAGGGTACCATGAATTACCTGGAAGCTTCAAAAATTCTTATCGAGGACCTGGGGATATCCACCACTTTCAACATCGACTATGCTGCAAGGATTGAAAAAAATATGGATGACAGGGACTCGCTCATTACCATTGTTTCAGAATCTTTTGGGGATACGTGGAACTATCTGGTCCAAAATGAACAGGATGTTCTGGCTCGTCTGGTGGTTTGTGGCAGCTGGATTGAAGGGATGTACATTACTGCCAACGTTGCATCAAGAGCTAGAGACAACGCTGAAATTCTAATCATTCTTGCGAAGCAGAAGAAATCTCTCAACGAACTGGTCAGTTTGCTTGAACCAGTAAAGGATATAGAAGAGGTGGAGAGTATATTCAAAGGATTGTTTGACCTTCAGGACATTTATAATGAGGTAGGGGACGCCCTGACGGCTGAACAGCTGGAGAAGATATCTTCCAGGATCGGCGTATTGCGCGGCAGCATTGTTTAGTTTTTAGTCAGCTCATCGCTGACCTTACATAATGAAAGAGACAGTATTAAATGCACTGTTACAGCTTTTTGCAATTATTGCAAATGTATCAGAGGATGGTGTTTCTTTCAAAGCCAGGTCCATTGTTAAGAGATTCCTCAGGCAACACCTGAAAACGAATTTGATCAACAAATACCTGGTGGTGTTTGATCGCTATCTGGAAATCCATCATCCTCATCTTTTCGGTGGAGGTATAGCACTTTCAAAACAGACCCTTTCGGATTCCGATAAGCTAAAACAGATTGCTGAGGAGATCAACAAAAGCCTCCTGCAGCGGGAGAAGTTCATTGTCTTTCTTCGCCTTGTTGAATTTACTAACGAGGACGATGTCATGACTTCAAAGGAGCTGGCTTTTATCCGGACTGTAGCCGATTCATTAAATATTTCAAGGGCGGAACATGAGAATACAAAGAAATTTGTGCTCAATGCATTCGATGAGATTGAATCTGATAAGGTTCTTTTGATTGATCGCCAAAAGAAGCCCTATGTGGGTGGCATCAAGCATATCCGGGAAAAAGAGCTGGAAGGCCGAATAGCAATCCTTCATCATCCCACCACCGACACACTTGTATTTCGCTACCTGGGAACCATGAACCTTTTCCTGAATGGGCAGAACATCATCCCTGAAAGGATCGAATTGATGGAAAGTGGTTCATTGATTACCGGGGCTCACATACGCCCTGTCTACTACAGTGACATTTCGAGGAAGTTTCACTATACTGAGGAGGCTGCCAAGATTTATTTTGTAGCTCGTGATATAGAGTATCGCTATAAAAACAGCTCCAAAGGAATCAGGAGGTTTAGTTTTAGTAAAGAGTCAGGCAACCTCATAGGAATTATGGGAGGAAGCGGTGTCGGTAAATCAACACTTCTAAACATTCTCTCTGGCAAGTTGAAACCCCAATCGGGTGAGATCTTTATCAACGGCAATGATATCCATAAGGAGCCCTCGAAAATTGAGGGCATGATTGGATTTGTGCCACAGGATGATCTGTTGTTGGAGGATCTGACAGTGTTCCGCAATCTCTATCTGAATGCAAAATTGTGCCTGAGTAATCACTCGGAAAAGGAGATCATCAGAAAGATTAGTCAGGTCCTGATTGACCTGGACCTTGAGGATATCAAGCACCTGAAGGTAGGGAGTCCACTGAAGAAGCTTATTAGCGGGGGACAACGAAAAAGATTGAATATTGCCCTGGAACTTATCAGAGAACCTGCCATTCTGTTTGTGGATGAACCCACATCAGGGCTCTCTTCCATGGGCTCCGAGAAAGTAATGCTGCTGTTGAAGGAGCAAGCTTTGAAAGGGAGATTGGTGGTGGTGAACATTCATCAACCCTATTCAGATATTTATAAACTGTTCGACAAATTCCTGATTCTGGACAAGGAGGGGCATGTGATATACAAAGGCAACCCCATAGATGCCATTACATATTTCAAGGAGCTCTCAGATTATGTAAATGCCGATGTGGGACACTGTGCTTCTTGTGGCAATGTAATGCCAGAAGAGATATTGAAGATGGTTGAGGCAAGGGAAGTGGATGAATATGGGAAGGCAACCAGGGAACGAAAAGTTGCGCCCGAAGAGTGGTATGGAATCTACCTGGAAAGAATTGAGTCAAAACAGAAGATAAAACCCAGAAAAGCTTCCCTTCCTGAGATCGATTTCAATATACCGTCACCTTTGAGCCAGTTCCGGATTTTCAGTCAAAGGAATATTCTGACCAAACTTGCAAACCGACAATATGTTCTGATTAACTTTCTGGAAGCACCACTTCTGGCGCTTGTTATCGGATGGTTTACACGGTATAAAAAAGATATGTCCTTATCTGGCGGTTATGTATTCAGAGAGAATGTGAACCTACCTGTATATATGTTTATGGCTATAGTGGTGGCTCTGTTTATAGGTTTGATGATAAGTGCACAGGAGATCATCAGGGATCGTAAAATCCTGGAACGCGAATCATTTCTCCGTCTCAGCCGCCTCAGTTATCTTCATTCAAAAATCCTTGTACTCTTTTTTATTTCGGCCATTCAGACATTCACATTTGTCCTCATAGGTAATTCCATCCTGGAAATAAAGGGGATGCTCTTTCACTACTGGGCCATCCTATTTACAGTGGCCTGTCTGGCAAATATGCTAGGATTGAATATATCATCTGGGATGAATTCTGTGGTTACGACCTATATTGTTATTCCGTTTATTGTTGTTCCACAACTTCTGTTCGGTGGTGTAATGATTCGTTTTGACAAGCTTAATAATTTTATTGATCATCCCAGCTATGTGCCCATCATAGGAGAGATGATGACCTCCAGATGGGCTTTCGAGGCAATGGCAGTCCACCAGTTTAAAGGGAATAAGTTCACCAGGGAATTTTTTGTAATTGATCAGGCACGGAACAATGCGGTATTCGAGAGCAATCGGGTCTCCAGCATTCAACAACATCTGAATGAAATCCACTTCAAATACCTGGGTGAAGAAGATCTGAACGAGTCGAGTCAAGAGCTTTCACTAATTAGAAATGAGCTTTATGACCTGGATGAAATGAGTGTGGTCGCTTCGTTTGGGGATATTAGTTTAATTGAACCGGAATCCTTTGATGAAAACATCTATAAAGTGGCCAGTGATTCACTCCAAAAGGTCAGGGATTACTTCAGGCTGGTAAAGAACCACAATGATAATCTGAGTGATGCACTCTCCAGGCGTCTCATTAGCCAATGGGGGGGTGAAGATCAGTATCTGATTAGAAAGAAGAGCTATTCCAACAAGCGACTGGAGGAGGTATTATTAAACAAGGGACAGTTTGTGGTGGAATGGAACAACAGGCTTGTGAGAAAAGTATCTCCCATTTATCAGCAACCTGCTTCAAAGATGGGCCGGGCTCAGTTTTTCGCTCCTGTGAAAAAACTTGGAAACCAATCCTTCGATACATTCTGGTTCAATCTGGCCATCATATGGCTCTCCTCGGCCCTCCTTTACTTAACTCTTGTACTCGACCTGTTGCGTAAATTTATAACCTGGAACCGCAGCCGTAAATTAAGCAGAGGCAAATAACCCATTCTTTACCAAAGTGATATCTTTGTGGAGTAACAGCCAATGAAAGGTTTGAGATACATATGGATTGGAGGGATTATTCTCCTTGGATCATGCCAGAAACAACCGGCAAATCATCTGCCGGTTATTGAGTCAATTGTTCTGGAACCAGACGGAAACTTCACACCGGGTTCCGATATCAGGGTCATGGTTAGTGCAGAGGACAGAGATCACGATGATCTTCAGTATCTATGGGAATCTGAGGGGGGTAGTCTATCCACACCCCAACAAAAAACCACCAATTGGGAACTCTACACAGGAGCAGAGCCTTTTAGCTATAAGAGCATCACTGTTTCTGTCTCTGATGGAAAATCGGTGGTTACGGAGACCAAAACCATACAGGTGAGTGAGGGGCTTTTAATTTCAGGAGTTATTCATTTCAAAGGAACTTCAATTCCGGTACCCGAAGTGGAGGTCACCATAGGAAAATTCACAACTAAATCAGATGAATACGGGCGATATGTGATTGAACACCTTAAAGAGGGCAATAGACAGATAAAAGCTACAAAGCCAGGATTTGACCCATTCGAGGCATTGATATATGTGGACAATCCAAAATCTGTTTTTCATATTCCTATGACCAGTCCAGTCCAGACAGGACAAGTGTCAGGAGTTGTGAGAACCATTGATGATGTGATCTATGAGGGACTTAAAGTTGTGCTGCTGAATCCCGATGAAACAGAGAGCGACCTGTTCGGTTTTACCGATAGAAATGGTGTGTTTCTATTGGAAAATGTTCCTGTAGGTTTAAGGAACCTAATGATACAGAGTGAAAACGATGAGAGTCATTTTCTCAATGACTCTATGATCTTTCAGATCATTATGGACAATTCAGGAAATTCTTACGATGCCAGGATCAAGATCAGAAGGACGATTATATCTGATATCTATCTGTCTGAGAGTGATAAATGGGAGTTCGAAGGTCTTGTTTCAGATGGATTTTATATCGTTGGCCGAGGGCAGCGCATGGTATTGAAGGAATTTATTTCTATTCCAGCAGATGCCGAACGTGCTATGTTTTACCTGGATTCATATGTGATTGGAGGATGTGACCTGGTTGGTAAACTGCCTTCGCACCGCGTTTGGATCTCTAATGTGGAGAATGAATACCTTGGAGGAATCAGCTGGGGAGGAGAGGGTTCAAATTATTCAGCAAGAGTCTCCTGGTACCCATCCAGCCCTCCTAACTTTATGAATATTTACGGAAAACAGATCAAATTGCATCTGGAGATTTTTGAAGAGAACAGTTGTGTTCCTGATCCGCTCTGGAGGGTATATCAGATTGAGTTCAGCTACTATTATTAATTGAAATTCTGTATCTTACGGCCTTACAGATTAAGAAAATATCTTTGACAATCTAAAAAGTTAACCCATGAAAAAGAAAATTGCTTTGATTGTAATAGCAGGGGGAATGTTTATCCTGTTTCAGTCCAACTTGCCCGATCCCGAATTGATCTCACAGATACCTGAAGAAGTTGGCACATTGCTGGAATCGACCTGTTATGATTGTCACACCACAGGTGCAAAATCAGAAGATGCACTTAAAGCTGTGAATTTCAATGAATGGGAGGGATACAGGGTGAGCAAAAAAGTGGCTGTTCTTGGTGACATTTGCAAGGTGCTTGAAAAAGGTAAAATGCCTCCTGAAAAGTACCTGAAGAGCCATCCGGACAAGCAGTTTACTGATGCCCAGAAAAAATTGATCTGTGACTGGACAAAGGAAGCCTCTGACAAATTGCTGGGAGCCAATTGATGAGAAAGAGAAGAAAGTTAGCTCTACTTCTGGTTATTGTTGTGCTGATTATCCTCCAGTTCTTCCAGCCTGAAAAGAACCAGGGGAACATTACACAGGAAGGTGATCTGTTGCTTGTGTCTGTAGTGCCAGACAGCCTTGCTGCGATCCTGATCAACTCCTGTTACGATTGCCACTCCAACCACACCGAATACCCATGGTACAGCAGAATCTCCCCGGTATCGTGGTATCTCCAAAAACATGTTCGTGATGGGAAAGAGGACCTCAATCTGAGCGAATTTGGAAATCTTAGTAAAGCAGAAAAAATAGGGGCTCTGTCTGATGTCTATGAGGCGCTTGAAGCAAGCAACATGCCCTTGCAAAGTTATATACTTATTCACAAGGATGCCAGGATGAGTCAGGACGAGATTGATGCATTGATGGTCTGGGCCGATCAGGAGTCCCTTTCACTGATGAAGAAGTAGAGGGAGCTTCAATTCTGTCACTGATTTTACTACTTTCGTAATATTCCAATTTTCTTAATCAGGCGGCCTTCTAAGTTCGGTCACCGAAATAGGGCATTTTATAAAAATTCAAAGCAGGTATTCATCCAATAGATTGTCTACGTACCGATTAAGGGATATTTTTAACGTAGCAATTGAAAAACAATTAAAACCTATAGTCATGAAAAATTTAGGAATAGTAGTACTAATGGTATTGCTCTCAGCAAGCTTTACTTCCTGTGAGAAGATCAAGGGCATTTTTGATGTGGATGTGGAAACCACCCTGTCGGGAGATCTGGAGATTGATATCCCGGAAAGTGCCACCAAAGCTGCCGGATACTATGAATTTGAATCGTTTGCAGTAATTGATCCCACCGTTAATGATGATGTAGCGGACAATGCGGATAGAATTAAGGAAATTACTGCAGATGGAATTATAGCTACTGTTACGAATGTGAGTATTGGTGACCAGCCTACAGACGACCTGGTTCTTTTTAAAGGAACAACCTTTACCATTGAGAACAGCAATATTGAAGCCAGTTGGGAGCTGCAGAGTGAGTGGCCCATAAAGAAAGGTTCTGAGCTCAAATTGGAGGATGTACAAAGTATTTATGGTGAAGTTTCAAAAATTCTAACCACCGTAGAGCCATTTACCATCAGTTGTATAGGTGCAGCTTCACTGAAAGGAATCTCCATCACCATAGCAATCGATATCAAAACCACAATTACCGGTAATCCTTTCTAAGGCTCTGTGCTATGAAAAAGCTTCTCAAAAGAATTCTCTGGTTGTTTTTGATCGCATTGGTCATTACCGCAACCTGGTTCGCCTGGCCAAGGCTACCCATTATTACCGCATTTGTTGCAAAAGGAATGTGTTCCAGTGTATTTCTTGCGGAGAAGTCGCCGGAGAGGGTCTCTGCAGAGGATCTCTCTTTTTTCCCAATCAGCCTTGCAAAATTTAAGATCGATTATGAGGAGAAGTCAGTTACTGCAACTGTGTTTGGTCTGGGCAAACGAAAAGTGGTTTTCAGGGAGGGGCTGGGAGCAGTAATCGTATTGGATAAACCTGAAGAGGAACTTAGGGCAGACTCATTTAATATCCCCGATCCGGGCTACAGTCAGGATACCATCCCCTGGCCCCTTGGTGATGTGATGCCAGGGTCACTACCCGCAGGGGTAGACTATGATAAGCTCAACAATATTCTCGACGAAGCCGTTGATGCTCCTGGTATCGAACCATTCAAAAAGACCCTGGGAGTAGCAGTGATCTATGACAATGTACTTGTGGGTGAGGAGTACCTGGAGGGGTATGATGAATTCACAAAATTTCATGGCTGGTCCATGACCAAGACAGTAACCGGGGCCCTGGCCGGCGCTTTGGTCATGGAGGGAAAGCTGGATATGAAAGCCCCCACTGGAATAGCTGAGTGGGCAGGCGATCATAGAAAGAATATCACAGTCGAGAACATCTTTCATATGAGCAGTGGACTGGACTGGATTGAGAATTACTTTACCATTTCGGATGCCACAGTAATGCTTATGCAGAGTGACGATATGTTTGCCTCAGTGATTGCATGCGAAGCTGCCCATGAGCCTGGAAGCTACTGGAACTACTCATCGGGCGATGCCAACCTGTTGTCAGGGTTGATCAGGCGTTCCATTGGAGATGATGATGCCTATCACGGGTATGCCTACTCACGTCTTTTTCATCGCATCGGAATGCTCAACACCGTAGTTGAAACCGATGCAAACGGACTCTTCGTAGCTTCTTCCTTCAGTTATGGATCGACCCGGGACTGGGCCCGGTTTGGGCTCCTCTTTTTGAATAATGGAATTTTTGAAGGGGATACTGTTCTGGCACCTGAGTGGATTAAATATATGAAAACAGCTGCCCCTGCATCCAATGGAACCTATGCCGGTACCTTCTGGCTTAAGGAACCCAAGGTAGAAAATGAGTTGAAAGATGTTCCCGATGATCTATTTTTTGCAGATGGATTTCTGGGACAGCGGGTCTACATTATTCCTTCAAAGAAATTGGTGGTTGTACGCATGGGCTACAGCCTTAGCAACTTCAGTGTCAATGATTTTCTAAAGGATATCATTGCTACCCTGCCTTCATAGTTCACAAATTCTCAATTAGTTCAGGTTGGAGCATAGATATTTATCGTTGAATATTAATGTATTGCTCGTTTGCATTCAGTGGGTGTTAAAATTTTTATAAATTTCGCCTCGACCAATTCTGCTTTCTATGAAACTTCCAAAAACATACTACAATCCACTCTCACTTATCGGGAGTATCATTGCAAGTGTATGTGCATTGATTTTTGTATTTATAATGATCGCCAATCTGCTGTTTGATTATGAAGGGGCCTACATGGGCATTTTCATCTACATGGTGTTGCCTGTTATCCTGATTATCGGACTTATTCTGATCCCCATTGGGATGTCAAGGAGATCAAAGAGGATCAAGAGGGAGGGAGAGGAGAGCACCTCCTTATGGACCAAGATCGATCTTAGTGATTCTCGGCAGTGGAATGCCATTGCAATTTTTATTTTTTCAACCATTGTCTTTCTTATGCTCACCGGGATCGGTAGCTACCATGCATTTCATTATACAGAATCAAATGAGTTCTGTGGGACTCTCTGTCACAGTGTAATGGAACCTGAATACGTGGCCTACCAGGAATCAGCTCACTCAAAGGTGACGTGTGTGGAGTGTCATGTGGGATCAGGGGCTGACTGGTATGTGAAGAGTAAGCTTTCGGGTTTATACCAGGTCTATTCTGTTACTTTTAATAAATATCCAACGCCTATTGAGACCCCGATCCATAGCTTGCGACCCGCAAGGGAAACCTGTGAGGAGTGTCATTGGCCCGAAAAGTTCTATTCCCACAGGTTACACAACAACAAGCATTACCTGGCCGACCTGGATAATACGGAGTGGAACATTCAATTAAAAATGAAGGTTGGATCCGAGCACAGGGCCAAGGGTCTCATAGAGGGCATTCACTGGCATGTGAACCCAGATGTAAAGATTGAGTATGTGGCCTCTACCCATAAACGAGAGTATCTGCCATGGGTGCGTTATATCAATAAGGCTTCCGGAGATACAGTAATCTACCAGGACATTTACGAAGCACTTGAACCAGAAGCATTGGATAGTCTGGAATTAAGGGAGATGGATTGTCTCGACTGCCACAACAGACCCTCTCATCAATTCCTCCCCCCACAAAGATTTACTGATGAGTTGATTTCAGCAGGCAAAATCCCTGTAGAGCTTCCTGAGGTGAAGGCACTTGCCATGCAGGTATTAAATACCCAATTTACGACCCGTGATTCGGGAAGAATGATAATCGAAGAACTGGTCAATGATTTTTACGCCTCCGACTATCCGGAAATAGTTGAAACAAATCCCCAGTTGGTCAGTCAGGCAATTGATGGTTTTCTGGAGGGATATTCCAAGCATATCTTTCCCGAGATGAAAGCTAGTTGGGATGCCTACCCCAGTCATGTGGGACATATGGAATTCAATGGCTGTTTCAGGTGTCATAATGGGAATCATGAAAGCGAGGATGGCCAGGTCATTTCCAGGGATTGCAATATATGTCACACCATTCTTGCACAGGGAAACGCAGAGCATTTCGAAACCACATCCGTAGATAGCTCACTGGAATTCCGGCATCCTGTAGATATTGATATGGCGTGGACTGATATGGCCTGCGCTGATTGCCACAGGTACCTTTACTAGGACCTTACAATTCGATTTGCCATTCCCTTGAATATGAAAAAGTGGAAAGGCATAAGCATATACCAATACCAGCGGCCCAATACACCCTTAGGTCTGTAGGTGGCTACCTGCCGAAGTGTGTCATCTTCTTTGATTGAGAACTCCAGCCAGGCTTCCCCGGGTAAACGCATCTCGGCATACAGGAGAAGTCGCCGCTTCTTTTTATCGGCAAGCAATACCCTCCAAAAATCCAATGCATCTCCTGCATGAATTTCATGCAGGTTGGTCCTCCCTCTTCTGATCCCTATGCCACCCGAGAGTTTATCAAGAATTCCCCTGATGTTCCAGATCCAGGTCGCATAATACCAGCCAGTTTCTCCACCGATGGACCAGATCCTGTTTAGTACGGTTTCCGGATTTATAATTTTTTTCTCCTGTACATCACGGTATACGCCAAACTGTGGAACCTGGATAAACTCGTGCACATCCTTACTTAGTCTTCCGCTAATCATAGAGTCCTTCCAGGTGGAAACCACATAGTTTTGTTCAATGCGGGAGAATGCCATCCCAATGGCTTGCTTATAAGGAATCAGTTCAATTCCAAATTGATCGGCTAGGTTATTCTCTTTCCCAACCACTTCCACTTTCATACTGTCGACCAGGTTGGCAGCAAGTTTATATGAGACTGCAGTGACAAAAAATAGCCAATAGGAAGATAACCTTGTGGACATGATCGGGATGGAGATAACCTTGCGCTTCAAGCCCCTCACTTCGGCGTATTGAAGTAACATATCCTTGTAAGTAAGTATATCAGGTCCTCCAATATCATATCGTTGATTATAGCACTTCTCTTCAAAAATGATCATGGAAAGGAACTCTGTTACATTGCGGACCGCAATAGGCTGGGATTTGGTTAAGGCCCATTTTGGAGCCAGCATGAGGGGCATTTTCTCAGTGAGGTCACGAATGATTTCAAAGGATGCACTTCCCGATCCCACAATAATTCCTGCCCTGAGAACTGTGTAATTATAATTCCCTTCTGCCAGTGAATTTTCTACATTTTTCCTGGATTGAAGGTGCTTGGACAGTTCTTCCGAATTCACAATTCCACTCAGATAAACCACATGTTCCACCCGGGTAAGATTCATGTAATCTCTGAAGTTCCTGGCAGCCTCAGCTTCCAAATCCGAAAAATTCTTTATGGACTGGGACATGGAGTGGATCAGGTAAAAAGCTCCGTCAATGTCTTTGGGAAGGGTATCAAGGTCTGGCGGTTTCAGAAAATCTATTTCCAGGAAGCTTACCTTGTTAATAATTGAATCAGGCAGTGAGATGCGGTCCAGATCTCTAACTGCGCATATTACTTCATACTTTTGTTCAATCAGTCTTCGTACAAGACGTTTTCCGATATACCCGGAGGCACCTGTTAAAAGGATTCTCATAAGTAAGCTTTAGATTGTCTTTAATTTCTCGCTCTGTAGGCCTAATGTCCACCGCTTTGAAGAATTCCATCTTCAAATATACGGTATCTCTTGATTCCTATTGGGGAAATTCATCATCTATCCATTTCTGTAGCTGAGTGATATTGCAATCACTCAGGGGCTTGTTGATGGGCATAGGGGAATAACCACTTTCATACCGGATGGATCCCATCAGGCTTCCATTTCCGGCCAGAGACACCATATCGTCATACCCTGCAATGACAATTCCACCACCAGGACTGGCAGAGCTGTGACATCCGGTACAATAGTTCTGCATCATGGGCCAGATGGTTTGTGAAAAAGTAACCAGTGTTGTATCGCAACCGTCATTGCATGCATTGTTTATTGCCCCCTGATGAATCCACGTTTTGATCTGCTGGATCTGATCACTGTTGAGTGGACTGTATGGAGGGGGAGGCATCAGATCGTCGCCATCATCTGTCAATGTCTCAAAAAATTCACTGTCTCCGGGATCGCCTGGTTTAATTTCCCCAGTTCTTATGATGGAAGCATAATCGGTCAGGATGATCCCATCTCTGTGTGAAACTTTATCGTGGCATCCTGTGGTTGCACAGGAGGAGACCACCAGGGGAAGAATCGTATTTTGAAAATAGACCGTATCAGAATCACAGGTGGATTCTGTGGCGGATAGAGGATTATTAACCGGATTATCAGCTAAGGGATTATCAGGAATCTGGTAGTTGGTACAGGCGAAAGTGATAAGGAGAATGAGGGCGGTAAAAGCGTGGGTGCACTTTCTGAAATTAGTTTTCATGGTGCCTCGTTTTAGCTGACAACAAATGGTCAGTCATTGGTGAACGTTTGTAAACCCCTGGTTGTTTTGGAGATTGACTTCTATTCCGACTAAATAGAATTTGTATAAATAGAACACTCCGGTAATTTGCAAAAAGATACCTTTGTAAAGGATGGAGATATTTGATGTAATTGTCGTTGGAGCCGGTCCTGCCGGATTGCTGGCAGCCGGGAGTGCAGCAGAGGCAGGAGGCAGGGTTCTGGTACTTGAAAAGATGAGGCAGGAGGGTAGGAAACTGTTGATTACAGGAAAGGGACGATGCAACATTACCAATGATGCGGAGATGGGTGACTTTATATCGCGTGTTTACCCCAATGGCCGGTTTCTTCGCACAGCATTTTCTCATTTTTTTTCGAAGGATATTCTTGAGTTACTGAGGAACCAGGGGGTTGAGATTAATCTTGAAAGAGGGGGAAGATACTTTCCTTCAAACAATAAATCTTCAGATGTTCTGGAGGCACTCCTGAAATGGGTCAAAGGGATCAAAGTGGAAATACGCTGTGGATACAGGGTGGAGAAGGTTATTGTTGAAAATGGTCTTATCAGAGGGCTCCAGGCAAATGGACAGGTGTTTCATACCAAAAGTGTAATACTGGCTACCGGTGGTAAATCTTATCCCGCCACCGGATCCAATGGAGATGGTTATGAACTGGCCAGAACGGTTGGGCACACCATTGAGAAGGTCAGGCCTTCACTGGTTCCTTTGGAGACAGAAGGAAAGGTGGCACAGCAGCTTCAGGGAGTCACCCTGAAAAATGTGCGGGCAACCATATGGGTGAATGACAAAAAAAGAAGTGAAGATTTTGGAGAGATGATCTTTACCCATTTTGGTATTTCGGGTCCCATCATTCTTACTCTGAGCAGAATTGTGGTAGATGAACTGCAGTCAAAAAATAGGGTGGAGGTTTCCATTGATTTGAAACCTGCCCTGGATGAGCAGAAACTGGATATGAGATTGATTCGCGATCTGGATGAGTATGGTAAAAAGATGATCTCCAATATTTTTCGCAACTGGTTACCCTCATCCATGATTCCGGTTTTCCTGGAGCTATTGGGAATTGATCCGAACAAGGAGGGGCACCAGGTTTCTTCAAAGGAGCGCAAGAGGATACGGCATCTCCTTAAGAACTTTAATTTCACCGTCAGCGGTCATCGATCCTTTAAGGAGGCTATCATCACTGCAGGAGGAGTCACTACCCCTGAGATCTCCCCCAAAACCATGGAGTCAAAGCTGGTATCGGGACTTTATTTTGCAGGAGAGTTAATGGACCTGGATGCTGAAACCGGGGGATATAACCTTCAGATAGCCTATTCCACTGGGTGGCTGGCCGGAAAATCGGCCATGTCGGAATAGAAACCTTAAGACCAGTTGTTCAGGGCTCTGTTTGTCATTTTCTTTTTTTTTAGTTTAACTTTATTGGTGTATTAAAACCTGAATATGAAAAGAACAACAACAATTCTCATCCTGCTTCTGGCCGTTTTTTCATTGTATGGACAGGAGATTGTGGGTACCTGGAGTGGAGCGATTGATACCCCCAATGGCCAGCTTAGGATTAACTTCAATATTTCCGAAACCGATGAGGGGTATACCTCTACCCTGGATAGTCCAGACCAGAATGCTTTTGGGATTGCAGTGGACACTACAGTGTACAAAAAGCCGGAGCTAACTATCAAAGTAAATCAGCTTGACTTTTTGTACGAAGGGACCCTGACCGGGGAGAATACCATTAAAGGGGCCATGAAGCAGATGGGGCAAAACATTGAATTGAATCTGACAAAGAAGGAGGAGTAAAGCCAGCAAAGTGTTCTAACGGTTACATTTCAATATTTTGCCTGGCAAGTGCTTTCTCCACTTCCTGTATGTGTAGATAACCGGTATGGCTATAGGCGGGTTTCAGATCCCAGGAATCCTTGAGCAATGCAAGTGCCTCTTCATATTTGCCCTGTTTATATAGAGCCCAGCCTTTTGCATCCAGGGAGGGCCAGTGTTTGGGGTTTTGTTCAAGAATCCCATCACAAAGTTTAATACCTTCCTCGATATTTACCTCATTTTCAATCAGGAACCAGGCAAATTCATGCATCCAGTATAAGTTCTCCGGGTCCTGTTGAGTCGCATCACGGTAGTACGATTCGGCCTCTTCAAGTAAACCAGAATTTGAATATATTGCACCAATTCCCGAGGAAACCATTGCCTCGGTACAATGGAGAATATCCTGCCTAATGGTCTTATATTCAGATAAAATATTTTCAGCTTTTTGATTATCCCCCATTGAATAAGCGCAAATTGCCTGGAACTGTTGAATCATGATGGCATTCGGGAATACCTTATGTCCAAGTGCCAAGATCTTTTCTTCTTTTTCATGTTCGCCTAGTTTGTGGTAGGCATCTCCCATTAAGAAATAGGGATAGGGGTTCTGGTAGTCTGTTCCCCACTGTTCGTGTATCCTGAAGAGCCGTTCCCAGCTTTGGACAGCCTCTTCATACTCGAATAATTTGTAGTATGCAAAACCCAGCTGATGCCAGTAGAGAGGATTTAGCTCATCAATTTCATTGAGTTGTTTAATAGCTTTGATCTCTTCGTAAGGGGTTTTGAAGAAGTAGGCGTACAGCTGATTGATCATAAGCTCCTGTTCGGTGGTTAGCTCAGCATTTATTTCAGAGGCTTTATTTACTATTTTTTTGGCTGGCCAGTTTCTTCCATACATCAGGTTTGCATAGGCCCCAAACACATAGGCATTGATGAAGGTAGAATCGGCTTCTACCGCTTTGGCAAACCACTCTATGGCCGAACCCAGCTCCATATATTTGAATGCATCCCATCCACGTATATAATTTTTGAAAGCTTCGGAAGATTTTGTCATTACATTTCTGGTGATCCCGGGGGCATTATACTGATCAGAGATGCTTTTTATCTCAATATAGTTTTTGATCATCCAGGAAAGGGAATCAGCCAGTACAAAGAAGTCGTTTTCGGAATCCCCTTCTATCAGGTAGGTTTTGTAAATCTCTTCCGTTTCTGCATCTATCAGTTGGGCATTAATGCGGATTTTTGTTCCAGCCCTTAAAAGGTTTCCCAAAATGAGAGTTCTTGTATCAAGCCTGTGTGCAAGGTCACTGGCAAGCGTGGAAGAGAGTGAGCCTAAATTGATTTCTTTGCTGCTATTCAATACATCATTTACAGCCTGATATTTTCGGACGGATAGCTCCTTTGAGTTTGAAAGAGTGGAAATTAGCAGATTTTGAAATCCACCCTGCCAAATATTATACAGCGTATCGCCTGACAGGTTTTCAAAAGGCAGTACGGCGATGGATATTCTGCCGTCCTGGTCCCTTGCATCCTTCAGGGAATCTTTTGAAAATAACTTTGGATAGGCCAGAATCCCTACGGTAATAACCAGTACAGCAATCACAATGTCGCTGGTCCGAAGTTTCCTTCTCCCAGCTTCTTCGGACTCCTGCTTCATAGCTGCGCTCTCAAAGGACTCGGTCTTTTTTACGCCTTCTGGGGTTAAATCGAAGATCCAGGAGAGGATGGCAATAACAGGGAATCCTATGATCAAAAGAAGAATCACCACTGTAGGAACCCAGGCTGGTAATCCCAGCGGCTCCACAATGTTGTTGGTTACTTCGATGATAACAAATGCAGCACCTGCGTACATGGCAATTACCCTGAAGACTCTTCTGCGTTTTAATTCCTGCCAGAACTTAGCAAGGTTCCCGGGTTTATCAGACATTGGGCTTAGGTTTTGTCTTCTAAATATAAACCATCTGATTATCAATTACAAATGAGAGTTAGAACATGATTGGAATCGCATGAATATCAAAAAAACCCGTGAAATAAATCACGGGTCTTTCTCATCTATAAAACAACAAACAACAATTCAACCACCCAATCAATCAGAAAAGTGTGGATTACTTAATGGCGATTACCGCACTGGCGGGTCCCGTCAATCTCATGATTGAAGTTTCTGTAAATCCTGCCTCAGTGGCCCACTCCTTAAAGTCGGCAGCTGTGAAGTCATAGCCTTCGGCAGTCTCTATCAGCATATTAAGCGACATCATCAATCCAAAGGCGTTTTCACGCCTTTCGTCATCAATAATATTCTCAATCACCACCAGGGCACCCCCTTCAGGCAAAGCTTCATACGCCTTACCGATCAGCATTTTCTTATCATCCGTACCCCAATCATGTAGAATATTTCCCATGGTAATCACATCTGATTTTGGGAATGAATCGGTAAAGAAGTCCCCTGCTTTAATATCTACTTTATCTGAAACGCCCATCTTGCTCACATTCTCAAATGCGATTGGGCTTACGGGAGGCAGATCAAAGGAGATGCATTTCATATGTGGATTGTGAGAAACCACCTGGGCGGATAATTGTGCTCCAGCTCCACCAATGTCGCACATTGAATTGTATGTGGAAAAGTCAAACTGAGTGGCAAAAGCGATAAAGTTTCCGGCCTGTGCACCGCTCATGGCATTTACAAATTCGCGGGTTTTGTCAATATCCGAATAGATCTTCTCAAACAACGAGGCCTCACCTGTCCTTATTTCATTCTGGGGTGTTCCCCTCCTTAGTCCTTCCTCCAGGAAATTCCAGAAAGGGTAGAGGCGATTGTTGGCCATCTCCAGCAATCCCCCCATATATGAAAGCTTGTTCTTATCCAGAAAGAGATCTGAATCGGGTGAATTTGAGTAAACAGCAGTCTCTTTGTTTCCATTTTTCTGTAAGAAGCCCAGAGCAACCAGCGTATCCAGAAAATCATACAGTCCCCTGCCGTTTAAGCATATTTGAAGTTTTACTTCCCTTCCTGTTAATGGTTTGACTGCCAATAAGGTGAAGAGCTCCAGCTTTACCGCTGTCAATAGTGTTTTTGAAGCCCAGAATCCCATGCCCACCTGCATGATGTTTGAAGGATCAACCTTTATGGCTTCTTTTACCTGTAGTCCTGCTGAATTTTCCATATTGAGATAAGTTTAAAGTGATTTGCTATACAAACAAATTACAACCCTTATCTGGAAAGATTCTTAATTAATAGATAATTAACAGGTATTTAACTAATTATAAGGAGCTTACTAATTGTAGTGTTCCAGCAGCTCAATGATCAGTGCTAATTTTTCACTACCATCCATATAGCTGTATTCTCCAGTATCCCATCCTCCATGCTGAATCATTGGAATGCCATGATCTGTGAAATTTTCAATGTAGGTTTCCATTCCTTTTACATTAAAGGCGATGTGATGAATACCTTCTCCTTTGGTATCAAGGAATTCTTGCCATGTACTTGGTTCTCCATCGGGTTCAATAAGTTCAATGGTGATGTTATCAAGATTGAAAAATGCCAGCTTTGCTGTGGCATTGGAAGGTTTACCGTTATATTGTGTGGGATTCAGTTCACTACCACGGGCAACACTTATTGCGGGAGGATTCTCCAGCCCCAGAAATTCGGCCCAGTTCCGGGCTGATTTTTCAACATTTTCAACAATAATTCCCACCTGGACCATCTCTTTTTCGGGGATCAAAGCGTTGGATTTATTTTTGCCAACGGTTAAACCAAGCATAAAAAAGCTTGAAACCAGAATAAGGATAAGTGAATTTTTCATGATCCCAAATTACAACTAATATCTTAATTCACGTGTTTCTTGAGCATTGCCTGAAACTCAGGAAGATTCCACAATGGTTTCCAGGTAGGGTCTTTCTTTAATAGGTTCACCGATACATTTCCTGGTATGGAAAGCATGTCATTAAGGACTTTAATGGCGAGTTCGCTCTCTCCAGTCATTGTATAGATATGTGCCAGGTCATCCATTCTGAAGATAGCTATGTAGAAATCCTTCTCCAGTGGCATCATTTCCATCGCCAGTTCCCCTTCCCTGATAGCGTCCTCTCTCCTCCCCATACCTGCATAGGCAATACCCAGTGCACTGCGATACCTCGAGTCTGAGGGATCAGTAGCAACCCTCTCCTCCAGAACGATCCTGGCCGAATCAAAATGGGGGGTTGCAAGCTCTGGTTTTCCCTGCATCTTATAGATTTCAGCCAGTTTTAAAACTTTTGGATAGTAACGGAACTGACCTTCCATGATAATATCCTCTTCAAATTGCATGGTGGCAATGGCTTCATCGTAATCTTCCTCTATGAGTTCAAGGGCAACCTTGTGATATGCCAGAAATTCATACTCCATGTAATTTGGGTAGGACATCATTTCACTCAAGGCCTGCCTACTTCTTTCAATTCCCTCGTCCCAAAGCAGATAAAGAAAGATCTTATTTGTATAGTAGTCGCCAAAATCATTGTCCATAGAGATAAACCGATCCAAATAACTCTCGGCTGTTTTATAGTCTTGCTGGACGTAGTAGTAGGCCCCTTCAGAAAGCTTTATATCCATGTTTTCCGGATCAAGCATATATCCTTTTTCAAGGGCATCTTTCGCTTTCTCCAATCGCTCCGGGGACCTGTCATAATGGTAATGATAAATCCAACTATGCCCTGCTGCAAGTTTTGCATATGCCAATACAAAGCTGGGATCCAGATCAATGGCTCGTTGAAAATGTTTGGTGGACATATCGTATTCAAGAAAACTCTCATCTCTCCAGTAGTAATTCAATCCCGTTAAGTATGCCATATAGGCATCAGGATTATCTGTAATTTGCTCCGACTTTGGCAAAAAACTGTTTTTTAGTGAGGCCACCACCTGTTTTGAAATGTTGCGTTGGATCTTGAAGATATCATCCAGTTCCATCTCATAAGAGGCATTCCAGATTACCTCTTCCGACATGGCCCTGATAAGCATAATATCAACTGCTATCTTCTGCCCTTGTTGCTGAACGTATCCATTCAACAGGTAGTTTACATTTAATTGATTGCCAATTTCTGGACTTCGAAGATCACTATCCTTATATTTTAATGTGGAACTTCGGGGTCTGACTGTAAATCCTTCAATATTTTGCAACTCCATGGTCAGTGCAATGGGTAGTGCTTCGTGCAATGAAGCTTCATTCTGAATTGAACCCAGGATTTCAAAGGGTAGGATTGCAATGGAATTTACTTGTATCTGAGGCTTCGGGGACCGATCCCGGGGTGGAAGTATATTCAGAACAATAAGGAAGATGATGATTGCAAAGCTTACGTAAGTGGCGATTTTCCATGAAGATGAAACATCAGCAGCATCACCATCTCTGACCTTGTCTACCGTTTTCGTTTTTTCTATTCCACCACCAGGATTGATCTCATAGATCCAGGAGAGAATGATTGAAACGATAAGACCGATACTTAAAAGGATAATAACTATGGTCAGGGTCCAGTCGGGTAAGTTCAATGGCTCCTGAATGATGGAAGTGAGTTCAAGAATAACAAATGCAGTGGCTGCATATACTGTATTCCGGCGAACTACATTTCTGCGTTTCAGCTCCTGCAAGAAATGGAAAATTCTATTCACGCAGTTAGGCCTAAGGTTTGGTGGTTAACTACTCAAGATTCAGCAAGCTGATTCTTTGGTGACTGCAATGAGAAACAAGAAGTACCTCTGTTTTGTTCACCTAATCTCTTGATATATAAATTATTCTATTGGGCAGGAACAAGATATCTGCTTTGTTGCTATCTTAAGGAAATAATAATATCACGACAGATGAAAAAGAGAACGTTATTTTGGATCTTATGGGCAGTTTTTCCATCCCTGTTTTCTCAGGGTGAGTTTGTACCAGCCAACAATGTATTCAGACAGATGGGAACAAGTTTTCACACTCCAAACGTCTACAGAAATGCTGCCGGAGCACCCGGACCCATGTACTGGCAACAGCGGGCCGACTACCAGATGAAGATTGCTCTGGATGATGAGAAGCAGCAAATTACCGGTAATGAAATTATCACCTACTATAACAACTCTCCCGATGTACTGGATTACCTCTGGGTTCAGCTGGACCAGAATGTACGTGAAAAGGGGAACCTGGGAGAACTGACCAGCACATCGTATATGCCGGAAAGGCTTGTATCGTCGGATGTGCCTGATGTGCAAAAGCTTTTAGCAGAGGGCAACGAGTTTGTTTTGAAAAATGAATTTGACGGAGGATTTAAGATCATCAGTGTCAAAAACGAAGCAGGTGAGGATCTTGAATATACCATTAACTATACCATGATGCGAGTTGAACTTCCGGAACTGTTGAACCCGGGTGAAATGATTGATCTTGAAATTTCCTGGTGGTACAACATCAACGACCAGGCCCTGAATGGAGGGCGTTCGGGAATGGAATACTTTGCTGAAGATGATAACTACCTCTATACCATCGCACAGTTTTATCCAAGAATGGCTGCGTACACGGACTTTGAAGGATGGCAGAATAAGCAGTTTATAGGAAGGAGTGAATTTGCACTGACCTTTGGAAATTATAAGGTGGAGATAACAGTTCCATCAGATCACATAGTTGGGGCGACAGGGGTATTGGTGAACGGGGAGGATGTACTATCCGAAGCGCAGCGCTCCAGGTTGGAAGAGGCTGCCAGGGCTCTGGATAGTCCAGTGGTCATCATTTCGGAAGAGGAGGCCAGAGCAGCCATAAAGAAGAAATCGAAGGAAACAACCACATGGAATTTCAGCGCTGAGAATGTACGGGATTTTGCATTTGGCAGTTCCAGACGATTCATATGGGATGCCATGGCGGTTAAGTTTGGTGAGCAAACAGTTATGGCCATGTCTCTTTACCCACCAGAGGGGAATCCATTGTGGGGGCAGTACTCCACCCGGGTGGTGGCCCATGCCTTGAAGGTATATTCGAGGCATACCTTTGAGTATCCCTATCCTTTGGCATGGTCGATGCATGGAGCTACAGTGGGCATGGAATATCCCATGGTCTCTTTTAATCCGGGTCGCCCTCTTCCCGATGGCACCTATTCTGAATCGACCAAATGGGAGATGATCGGGGTGATTATTCATGAAGTAGGTCATAATTATTTTCCCATGATAGTGAATTCTGATGAGAGACAATGGACCTGGATGGATGAAGGCTTGAACTCCTTCCTGGAAGGCATAGCTGAAAGAGAGTGGGATCATGAATGTCCAAATCCCATGGGAAGACCCAGGGATATCGTTCCCTATATGAAAGGGGATAAGACACAGCTGGCACCCATTATGACAGACGGACACCTGATGGTTCAGTTTCTTCCCAATGCCTATTTTAAGCCGGCCACCGGCCTCAATATCCTTCGGGAGACCATTATGGGAAGAGACTTGTTTGATTATGCCTTTAAGAAATATTCCCAACGCTGGATGTTCAAGCATCCAACGCCTGAAGACTTTTTCAGAACCATGGAGGATGCTTCAGCCATAGATCTGGACTGGTTTTGGAAGGGTTGGTTTTATGGCACCGATCATGTGGATCTCTCCATAGAAAACATGAAAGTTTTCACCGTCCAAAGTGGGGATCCTGCAGAAGAGAAAGCCCATTTGAAAAGTGAGGCTGAAAGCAGGCCCGAGGAGATAGCCGTGCAGAGGAATAGGTCGGGTATGAAATCGGTAGTGGAGAATGACTCGGATATGCGGGATTTCTACGATGATTATGATCCATACAAAGCCTCTCCTGGCGATGCTGAATCTTACAAAGCTTATTTGGGACAATTAAACGACAAAGAAAAGGCTTTTCTGGAAACCGACCAGTACTTTGTGCAACTGGACTTTAAAAATGTAGGGGGTATGATCATGCCTTTAATTGTGGAATTCAACTTCGAAGACGGGACTTCCGAGGTGGTCAGAATCCCGGCCGAAATATGGAGCAGAAATAACCTCGAAATCAGCAAGGTATTTGTATTTACGAAGCCAGTGTTATCTGTGGAGTTGGATCCGAATCTGGAGACTGCCGATTGCGATTTGAGTAACAATTACTGGCCTCCTAAAACAGTGCAGAGCAGGTTCGAACTGTATAAGTACAGCAGGCGTAGCAGTCCTAACATCATGCAGGGGAATTAGATTGCTTTTTTTGGCTTATGGAATCTTACGGGGGTCATGAAGCTTGAATTTACTAAGGATAATTATAAATGATGCCATACTCAGGACCAGGACCAGCAACCAGAAGATAAAATGCGTGTCAACTCCCGTAATTGAGATGGTCTTCTGATCGAATTGTCCCCCCAGATCGGTCCACCAGAAAGCAAAATTAAATATGTCCATGATGAAATGGGCAATGATGCCTGGAACTAAGGATCTAGAGTAGTAAGCAACTGAACCAAATAATACGCTTATGAAAAATATTTGTAAAAGAATTGGACCTGACCATGCCTGGTGAAGGTGAACAAGAACAAACACCACTGATACAATTGCTATGGATAAGAGGGGAGAATAGCGTTTCTCCAAAGGTGCTTGCATATACCCTCTGAATCCAATCTCTTCGCAAATTCCTGCAACTGCAGAGATCATGATCACCACCAGCCATCCAACCCATTTAGGAACTTTTGCTATGAAGTCATATTCACTGGAAAATTTGTCGGCCGGAAACTCCATGATACGAAATGTGACCACCATTCCTGATTGTTCAATCAGAACAATCAATGCAATGGAGAGAATAGATAAGAACCAGACCTGCCTGGACAACCTCGTTTTTCTAAACATTGCAGCCCTGGTCCTCCTGGTACTCTCTTTCCCCCAACTGCCGCTAAAATATTTCAGATAGGCCCAGAGAATTCCTATCATCAATAGAAACGACCAGGGCATGGGAAGGGTTGTTCCGATTATTGTCCAGGTTATAACACCCATTGTGCTAACCAGAAATCCTGTTAGAATTGCCCTGACTACCAGCGGTAATTGGAACCAGGTTTTTACAATCAGCCTTTTTGTATCGATAACTATTTTTTTCATCGCCCAGATATTTTTGTCAAATATGAGGATGATAAAAATTGAATTCGACCGGAATCAGGAAAGCGGACCAATTAATTTACGATCACCGGATCAGTTTTCTGAAATCGGAAGGCGTTGTCCCGTTAAGTTTTTTGAATTCTTTTTATAATCATTCATGGCACTAATTTAAATAAAATCAAATGCCTAATTTTCCATACCTAACAAATGCATATTGTACCAGTTTATTATATTAAGAAGCTCATTTTCTATGGGATCCTCCCAACCATGACCTTGATCTTTGGCTATAATTAATTTGTGTGTTACACCAACTTTTTTTAACTGTGTTACCAATATTTCCGACTGCTGTATTGGAACAGTATTGTCTGCGTCTCCATGAAATAATAGTACGGGGGGCGCATCTTCACTAACATGGGCGAGCGGAGAATTCTCAACATATAGTTGTCGGATTAATTCAGGATCTTCTATTCTTTCAAATCGGTTTGTCAAAGTGTCCCATTGGTGGAAATCAAAAGCTGCGTCTATCAAAAACCCGATTGATTGGAAGTGTTCAAGAATTGTTTTATTCGCCTGTCCGAAATTGATTAGATCTGTACCTGGATAATAGGACACAACTGCTTGCAAAAATGATGATTCATGTTCGACAGTATCCCACGAAACTGGGTCTGATGGCAATGGCCCCAGAGAGGCCATTAGTGCAAGTTGTGCCCCGGAAGATCTTCCCATGATACCTATTTTCTGTGAATCGATTTCATATTTATCAGAGTTGTGCCGGATAAATCGAACAGCTCGGGATATATCTCTCCTGATTTCTTCGATTGTATATCTGGGTTGGCTACCGTGAGCTACTGCAAATACCACATAGCCCGATTCTATCAATCCTTTGATAATTGGATCGTAAACCGCATAATGAGACCAGTATGGCCCTGATCGCATGCCGCCTGACATGACACAGATCACAGATGCTCCCTTTTTATTCTCCTCTGGTATGTATGCATCCAATACCAGTGCCATTCCATCCTTGTATCCGTAAACAATATCTTGCTGGTGATCGAACTGGGCAGCAAGATCCTCTGATAGGTGTAATAAAATGAAAAGGAGAATCATGCTTCGAGCTGCTACTAATGATATGTTCCTCATATTGATATTGTTATGAAAGGCAGGCTCTACAGCCATTTATCTTGGCTGATGGTAAATGCAATATACCACCTTCTGGTACATGAGTCAAATTGAGGTGCCAATCAATCTGAACTGCATCAGGACTAATCAGGTTTCTTCTTCCTCCCCATCCAGGATCCAATAATGGCTGCAATTAGGGATAAGCCCCATCCGGCAATTATATAATACCAATCAGGCGTAAGTTTAATGGGTTCGACAATTGCAGAGATGATGGTAATTAGATTACAAAGAAACGGAACATACCAAAAGCTACGTGGGTATATTAAACATATCAGGTAGCATGCGCTGGCAATGAAAACAAATAGAACAATATTCAGGATTAGTTCCCCATGCTCTTCTGCGATATTCAAACCTTCCCAAAGTGCTGCCAGACCAAATACCAGAATGAAAGAGAGCATCATGGTTAGTTTGGATAATCCCCAGGCTGGTATTCTATGAAAAATTGATCTTTTTCCTTTATAGTTCATGATTTTTCATAAGCATTGAAAGAATAGTCATATCAGGTTTCTAAAATTATGCAATTCTAAGGGAAGTTAATTAAAAGCAGTAAAATGATGTTGGGAAGCACATGATGCTCGCTTATGCTTTGTGTGAATAATATCTAATTTCAGGCGCATAAATAAACCGACCGAAATAATGCAATGAGAGATCTGGAAGTTTTAATGAATCCGAACAAGATGGTAAGACATCTTCAAAAACCGGCTTGTGAGTTTACAAAATATGACATCATTAAGTTTATCGATGATCATCATATTGAGATGCTCAACTTCAGATATGTTGGTGAAGATGGAAAATTGAAAACACTCAATTTTGTCATTACAAGTAAAGATTATCTGGAGTCTATCTTATCAACAGGAGAGCGCGTTGATGGATCAAGTTTGTTTTCTTATATCGATGCAGAATCCAGCGATTTGTATGTGATACCCAGGTTTCGGACGGTATTTGTCAATCCATTTACAGAGCAGCCCTCACTGGATATTTTGTGCTCATTTTATACCAAAGACGGTAAACCGCTTGAAAGTGCTCCTGAGTATATCTTGAAAAAAGCAACCAGGCTGTTTACAGCAACAACGGGCTATTCTTTCAAAGCGATGGGCGAATTGGAGTATTACATCATCAGTGAAAAAAATGACCTGTACCCGGCTGCGGATCAGAGAGGTTATCATACTGCAGCTCCGTTTACCAATTGGGAGTGCCTGAGATTAGAAGCTTTACAGATTATTGCGCAGTGTGGCGGAAAGGTAAAGTATGGTCATTCGGAAGTTGGCAACTTCACTACGGAAACTCATATGTACGAGCAGCACGAAATCGAGTTTAATCCGGTAGATGCTGAAGAAGCAGTGGAGCAATTGATCATCGCGAAATGGATATTGAGAATGCTCGGTCAGAAATATGGAGTGACCATTAGTTTTTCCCCGAAAATTTCCGTAGGGAAGGCCGGCAGCGGTTTACATATACATTTCCTGGCTGAAAAAAATGGTATAAACCATATGGCTGATGATAAAGGCTTAACTGATATTGCGAAAAAAATAATAGCGGGTATTTTGGATAAAGCGCAGTCCTTAACCGCATTTGGGAATACAATACCCACTTCCTACTTAAGACTGGTTCCCCATCAAGAGGCACCTACGATGGTATGTTGGGGGGATAGTAACAGATCGGTATTGGTTCGTGTACCTTTGGGATGGATAGCCAAGACAAATATGATTAAGGACGTTAATCCTCAGGAAAGAGGGGAAGTGCCTTATATTCCCGGGAAGCAAACGGTTGAATTCAGGGTGCCTGATGGCTCTTCCGATTTATATCATTTGATGGCAGCGATGATACTGGCCTCAAAAGAGGGATTGCTTTCAAAGGACTCATTAAAAAGAGCCAACGACTTATATGTCAATGTGAATATTTTCAAACCTGAACATAAAGATGTCTTAAACCGTTTAACCGCCTTACCTGCATCGTGTAGTGAATCTGCAAAGTATTTGGAGGAGGATGCTGACTTCTACCAAAGAGAGGGCGTTTTTCCTGATGGGACCATTGATAATTTCATAAAAAAATTGAAGGCCTTTGATGATCAATCTTTAAGTGAACGACTATTTAATAAAACCGAGGAAGTTAAAAAGCTGGTTGACCAGTATATACACTGTATGTAAGTATTCTGGTACAAAAACCCAATCCGGTGATAGAAATCCATCTCAGGTTTTTTTAAAAATATATCTTTCAGTTTGTAATATCCTGAATAATCTAGCCCGATCTTTCAGTTATTGAATGCCGTTTCCAAGTGTGATTTCCGTGATCACATCGTCAACTGTCTGTTCGGCCAGATAATCACATTCCCCATCACCATAATTAATATAAATTACGGATTCGCCTTCAACTTCAATAGAAATGCCCCCGGAAACGGGGAATAGACTACATTTTTTGTAGTGTAATTCATCTGTTATGCTTACAGTAAATGCTTTACCTTCGAAGTTAGTCCCACTTGCGCCACCGCTTACCATATATTCATCATCGGCTGCTAAAAAGGTTTCAGATCCGGCAATCATTTCAACATTGCGATTGCTTTCCCATGACATGGTGGCATTATCGGCCGTTGAATAGCTTGCATCTTGAAAACTACGTTCAAAAGTAAGGTTCTGCAAGTCATTGAAACCTGTGTTTAAAATATTACGGGTCCCTTCTAATTTATTTCCATTGATAGAAAAGTCCTCGAAAGTTATTGTTCTTGAAGATCCTTCTTTTTTCCAGAAGTCGGTTAGAAAAACATGTACAGATCCTAATTTTGTGTTGCCAAAACAATCTACACACTCTTCATCTGCATATGAGAAAGTCCATGAACGAGGCCAGAAATCCTCACTATCGTTATCATGAATGGTCACTACAAAGCATGGCCCAAAATCTAACTCAGCAGCTGACTTTAATGCATCCCCTTCAGTGGCATCATCTAATTTAGCAAGATCTAAAATCCCAACCATTGCCGTATAATCTGTAGCCGTGGTAAGATTATTTACCGGATTTTCTTGCACATCTTTTTCGCAGGAAGAGAATGAAAAGCTTATTGCCAGAATGCTCATTATAAGGAAAGAATTTTTTATTTTTTTCATGACTTTATATTTATAGTTAAACATCATCTCATTGGGGATAAGCAACTTTTATCCACTTTGTAAAATTACAGGAATGCGTAAAAGATTATTTATACTTTTTTGTGAAAGTTGTATAGAATCAGGTAAAACAGCAATTGACTTTTCAAGAATTGTTCTTTCATTAGATCGGTTTGAGCGAGGTATGACTTTAAGTACAAACAATGCAATAATCACCATGAAACTGATATATCTGGCAATCTTCCAACTGTTTGAACCAACCAGCTCAAGTATAATAAATGCTGCAGCGGCATATCCAGCATGACCCCTGCTAACCATCAGGCTTCATGCTTCATGGTATCTGGTGAAGAGAGGTGGGGATTAGTAAATGATCACCTCATCACAGAAGATCCAGCAAGGTAAGCCTGAGCCGTGGTGCCATTCCGGAGCGATCCTCATGCTGTGAGCGAGGAGTTTGATGTACCTCGCATTCACGGGGGCGAATTGGAAGTTATAATACTCAATATCGTTTATTTTATCCCCCTTCTGCAAGGGGTACTCCGTGCTCATGGAAGCTATTTTATGAAAAGTTTTATTATCCGTGGAATAAGATACTTCCACCTGCTCCGGGTAAAATACAATGTGGTTGATGACCTTCAGAAAGGCTGTATGGATATGGCTCACCTCCTCAGTCTGACCCAGGTCAATGACCGCTTCCATGTCGTTTCCTTCAAATCCCAGCCAATTGGCGTAAAAGTTATTCCCACCCAGGCTCCCGTCGGTCAGCACCTGCGGATCCTCGTTGGCATAGTTCTTTGGCTGGGTAAGTAGCACGACTGGCTTGCCTGCTGCCATATTGGGCAATACCGCTCTTTCCAGTGCATTACCGTAGGATTGTAGGTACTCCTCCACAGAATACCTCATCTCATTCATCATGGTGATCCCGCCGGATTCACAAATCGCTTTGAACTGCTCCATCCTTATCTCTATTTCCGGGGATAAGCGATATTGCGCTGAAACGCCTTTCCTGGAGGCCTCCAGTATGGCATAATGGGTACTTAGCCTGGCCATTTGAACCCGTTCCAGTACCCTGGGTTTGTGGGAGACCTCATCTTCGGCCTTTTGGAACAGTTGATCATAATTGTCCAGCATTTCAGGCCTCAGAAAGGAATCAAAGCCCTGGGAGGGATCCCCGTAGAGGAAGAGGAAGAAATCAGGGACCTTCTGGATCTCTTCATGAATGGTGTGAATGTATTCCATAATGAATGGTGCCGCCTCCTGATAATAGGCTGTGCAAAAATCACCCATGATGACATCAGGATCCTGATCAGGGTTCCACAACAGCTGTGCGGTCAGGTAGGATCTCAACTCGAACAACTCGCTGGGCTGGTGGCTGTGCTGTTCAAATATCCATTTGGCGTGGCTGTCCCTGAACAGTTCAATGTTGGGTTTCAGGGTATGAAGGTTTGGGAAGGGAGCCAGAAAATTGGTGAACTGAGTGGTGTAGTCCCATATCCTGATATTCTCTGTCAGTAATTTCCACCCTTTGAGGTCGTTGGCAAAATCGGAACATCCCTCCTCTATGGGCTTGCTTCGGTCACATTCAATGGAGCACAGGGTAATCAGCACATTGGGGGCCGGTTTGGTAATGCAGGGTTTCCGGGTGTACTGGTAAGCCAGGGTGGAGATCATTTTATGGGGGAATTGCTCCGCCACACTGTTTACAAACCGGATCATGGAACCGCTGGGTGAACCCTCCTCTTCATCAATGGAGGCACAATGCTCACACTGGCAGTACTGAGTATTATCATCCTGGCTCACCGATATGATTCCAGCATTGGGATAAGACCTGAAATAGGATTTCACAGAATCGATCACGATCCGGAGCACATCCTCATTGGAAAGGCACAACTGAGTGGTAATACGCTTTCCGTTACGCAGTGCATAATACTCCGGATGAGCTTCATAATACGAATCCTCCGGCATGAACCTGTGAAAGGTATGCACACCAGCCCCAGGCACATATCCAGGGAATGCCTCGTATGTCACCCCCAGCTTATCGGCAAAATCATGGTGATTATAAAATAGCCTGGAATGAACGGTTCGCGTTTCAACCTGAGGAGTGTAGGAATAATCTGTATTCCTTTTGATTTCGATGCTCTTTAATTCAGGGATTTTTTCCGCCTCCGGGCTTAGCCACATGCAGCCCAGTTCCTTCTCTAGAAACCGGTATACTGCGTAAAGTGTACTTTTCGGATTTCCTCCATAGATATATAGATTCCCTTCCTCAACATGATAAGCTATGGTATGTGGTTTCATTGTTTCCGAATGGAATCCTACACCTAAAAAAACAGCATGCTGTTCCGGATCCCGGTTCTCCGAAAAAACCACCTGGAGATTAGCCCCTGAGACTTTGGCCAGGTAAGTGCTAAGCTCCTGAGCGGCCTTTTGAACTGTGGAATCGGCTTCTGCCTGGATAACTATTTCGCATTGGCTTACACCATCACGGACTATATATACCTCTGAGCTTGAACAAGCCATGGAGGTAATCAGGATCAACAGGAAGAGGGGAAGGAAAAGTGATGTGTTCAGTTTCATTGCCCTGATAAGCAGGTGGGGATTTTTGTTTTCGGTGGTCATTTGCAGCAAGTTTATGTACGACAAAATGCAATATACTACCTTATTGCATATGAGTCAACCAGGTATCATGCATCCCCCTTTTTAATCAGACAGGCTTCCCATTTTCAACCATCGTGAGTTCCGCGAGATTTCAGTTTATTGGCTCAGTATAGCAGACGACTATTTTCGCACAAGCCCAGGATTCGGTTTGATGATTGGAGCCATTAATGTCATTTCTATAAATACTCTGTATTTCATACCAGTGAAACAAAAAGGCCGTCATCGGTTTTTTCCACCCTGGCAGCTTTGTTTATAGTAAGGCCTTTTATGGCTTTATCCCACTTCTTGTTACTTAGTCCGATTCGGCTCGGTTCTCGGGTTTCATTTGCGGGACACGTGAGACATGGAATGGGAACTCTGAAAATTTCCCAATTGCTCTTTGATTTAGGTGCCAGAGAGAATCGATGAAAGTCTACCTGTCGAACTTAAAAGTTTCCAGTTTTATATCGTCCATTCCAACCTTATCGAAAGGATATTCCATTTGATCCTGAATATTGAAAAGGGAGATTAATATGAATTCTGTAAATAACACAGTGAAAAATGCAACCCATTTAGATGATTCCATTCCCACATGGTAGATGATGGTAGGAGCATAAATAATCGGAAAAATATAAATGGAATATTCACA